>USLO01000203.1 GCA_900555515.1 uncultured Collinsella sp. | reverse complement strand
ACGGTGGCCGAGCTCGTCGATGGCGTGACCAAGCTCACCAACATCGAAGTCGACAGCATGGACGAGAAGCAGGCGCTCACGCTGCGCAAGATGTTCCTTGCCATGTCCAAGGACATTCGCGTCATCATCGTTAAACTTGCCGACCGTCTGCACAACATGCGAACGCTGGCAGCCCTGCGCGAGGATCGTCGCCTATTTAAGGCTCGCGAGACCATGGACGTGTACGCGCCCTTGGCCGACCGCCTGGGCATGAGCTCTATTAAGTGGGAGCTCGAGGACCTGTCCTTCTTCTACCTTGAGCCCGACGCCTACCAGCGCATCGCGCGCATGGTGGCGGAGTCGCGCGAGGTCCGTGAGCGCTATCTGGCTGAGACCATCAAGACACTCACCGACGAGCTCAACCGCATTGGCCTGGAAGGCTTCCAGATCAACGGCCGTTCCAAGCACTATTGGTCCATCTACCAAAAGATGAAGCGCAAGGGCAAGGAGTTCTCCGAGATCTACGACCTGGTGGCGCTGCGCGTTATTACCCATTCGGTGCGCGATTGCTACTCCACGCTCGGTGCGGTGCATACGCTGTGGCACCCCATGCCTGGTCGCTTTAAAGACTATATCGCCATGCCCAAGGTCAATAACTACCAGTCGCTCCACACGACGGTCATCGGCCCCACGGCTCGTCCGCTCGAGATTCAGATTCGAACCTACGAGATGCATGAGCAGGCCGAGTACGGCATTGCCGCCCACTGGCTATATAAGAAGTCGGGCGGATCGTCTGCTTCCAAGACCAATGACGCTCAACGTTTGGACGACCAGATCAACTGGCTCAAGCATTCGCTCGATTGGGCTGCGTCTGATGAGATCACCGACGCCAAGGAATACCTGCATTCGCTGAAGGTCGACCTCTTCGATCAGGAGATCTTCGTCTTTACGCCCAAGGGCGAGGTCATGGCGCTTCGTGCCGGCTCCACGCCGCTCGACTTTGCCTATGCCGTTCACACCGAGGTGGGAAACCATTGCGTCGGCGCCAAAATCAACGGTGCGGTGGCTCCGCTCACGCACGAGATTAAGACGGGTGACCGTGTCGAGATCCTGACTAACAAGAGTTCCAAGCCGTCGCGTGATTGGCTCAAGATCGTTAAGACGCCTTCCGCCAAGTCAAAGATCCGCCGCTATTTTGCCGCTGCGACCAAGGATGACGACGCTGCTGCCGGCCGCGATATGCTGGCCAAGGACCTGCGGAAGCGTGGCTATGGCATTTCTACGCCGCGTTCGACGCGTGCGCTCAACGCCGTAGCGGAGCAGTTTAACTTCAAGCAGCTCGAGGACCTGTTTGCCGCCGTCGGCGCCGGCAAGGTTGCCCCGCGCGCTGTGGGCAATAAGGTCGAGCAAATCTTGGACCCCAAGCCCGAGGAACAGCTCACCAAGGCCGAGGCTATCGCCGAGGTCGTGAAACAGCCTGCTCGCGGCTCCAACCGCAAGCCGCAAAAGCGCGGCAAGAGCGCAAGTAACGGCATTATCGTCAAGGGCGAGAGCAACAGCGGCCTGCTGGTCCGTCTGGCTCATTGCTGCAACCCCGTGACGGGCGACGACATCGTCGGCTTCATCACGCGCGGTCGTGGCGTTTCGGTACATCGCGCCAACTGCCCCAACGTAAAGGGCCTCATGGAGCACCCCGAGCGCATGATTGACGTAGAGTGGGATGGTGCTGCCGATACACTTTTCCAGGTCGAGATCGTGGTCGAGTGCCTGGACCGCATGGGCCTGCTCAAGGACGTCACCATTGCCATTGGCGATGCAGGCGGCAATATCCTTTCCGCCGCCACCTCGACCAACCGCGAGGGTATTGCAACTCTGCGCTTTATGGTCGAGATCTCGGACGCGAGTGGTCTGGATCCGCTGCTGGCTTCCATCAGCAGCGTCGATTCGGTCTACGACGCTCGCCGTCTTATGCCCGGCGAGGGCGGAGCGCAACTCAAGCGCCGTGTGTAGGTGCGAGAGCCTCTCAGCATCATAGATATTGGTTACGCTCGAGGCATCGTTTGGTGCCTCGAGCGTATTTTAGAAGGAGGGTATGCGCGTGGACGATATGACTTTGGACCTGACACCCCGAGGCGCGGCTTCGATTGAGGCGCTCGTCAACGGCCCGATTCAGACCAACAGCTACGCCGTGATTTCGAATGACGAGTGCTTAATCGTCGATCCGGCGTGGGAGGGCGAGCGTCTTGTGGAGCATATCCGCACCGCGCATCCCGAGGCGCGCGTACTCGGCTCTGTCTGCACGCACGGTCATGCCGACCATGTTGGCGGGGTTGCCGGGGTTCGAGCTGTCGTTGGCGACAGCGCACTATATGAGTTGTGCGCTAAGGACGTGACGGTACCTCGCGCAAATATCGAGGAGCAGCGCGCCATGTGGGGTATCGAGACACCCGATCCGGGTGAGCCGACGCGTTTGCTTGCCGAGGGCGATACAATCGAGGTGGGCGACGTCTGTCTGCAGGTGATCGAGACGCCGGGGCATACGCCGGGCGGCATCGTCCTGTTCGCCGCGACCGAGCGGGGGAACATCGCCTTTGTGGGCGACACGCTTTTCCCGGGCAGCCACGGTCGTACCGATCTTTCCGGCGGTGACGAGGCGGCGATTATGCGCTCGCTCTCCAAACTTGCCAAGATGCTTCCGCCCGATACCGTTTGCTTGACGGGCCATGGCGATTCGACCACGATGGCGCGCGAACTTATGCAGAACCCGTTTATGCAGATGTAGGCTCGAAGCCGTCGTCCGAACCACGAAGACCGCTCAATCGTCAAGCTATTTTCCCCAGTGGGTCGATTCTGTGGGGCAAACGGTCAAAATTTGTCCAATCGGATGGTATTCGTGAACAAACGAACGTTTATGCTCGGGTATGTCGTGGTAAAATCTCAGGCGTTATCGGAGCAACCTTACAGGAGGTTTCTTTTATGCTCGTCAACGCAGCAGACATGCTCAAGAAGGCCGAG
>USLO01000202.1 GCA_900555515.1 uncultured Collinsella sp. | reverse complement strand
GACCAGGTCGGCCACGCAAGGGCGCTCCTGCGGATCGCTCATGGTGGTGAGGTAGCCGGTCGGCTTGTAGAGCATCAAGTACACGGCGCCCTGGTTGAGCTTGACGGGCATGCCGTCGACCTCGATGTGATCGTGGTCGACGTCGACCTTGGTGCCCAGCTCGGTCGCGACCTGGCCGTTGACGGTCACGCGGCCGGCGGTCATCAGGTCCTCCGAGCCGCGGCGGCTCGCCACGCCCGCACGCGCCAAAAAGCGCTGCAGGCGCATGGTGTGCGGATAGACGGGCTGGGCGTCGCCTGCGGGCGTCGTGGCGCCCGTGGCACTTGCGGTGCACGTCTCCCCTACTTCGTTAGTCCTCATCATGCGTGTCCTCCGCAGTGTCGTCGGTGGCCAGGAATTCCTCGCCACCGACCGCCTCGACATCATCAATATCGGTATCGAGCAGCTCGCGCTCTTCGTCCAGGTCCTCGGCTTGCTCCTCGAGCGTGGACTGAATACTGCGGCCGCTCAGGCGCTCGCGGATAAACTGGCGCGACTGCTCGTCGGGGGCAAACTGCTCCAGGTCGGGTAGGTCGCGGGTGGAGCGCAGGCCGAACTTTTCCAAGAAGGCGTTGGTCGTGCCGTAAATGATGGCCTGACCGCGCTCGGGGTCACGGCCGAGCTCGCGCACCAGACCCTTGTCCACGAGCGACGCGATGACGCCGTCTGAGTTGACGCCGCGGATGCCCTTGACCACCTCGCGCGTTACGGGCTGGTGGTATGCGATCACGGCCAGGGTTTCGAGCGCCGCCTGCGACAGCTTTTGCGTGTCCCAGCTCAACACATAGGCCTCGACTACGTCGTGGTAGGCAGGATGCGTGAACAGGCGCCAGCCGCCGGCGACCTCGCGTAGCTGAAAGCCGCGGTTGGCCTCCTCGTACTCAACCTTGAGCTCGGCGAGCAGCGACGCGCACTCGCCGGGGGCGATATCCAGTGCGCCGGCCAGCGCGGGCGCACTTACCGGGTCGCTCGACACCAGCAGCAGCGCCTCGAGGGCACCTTTGAGGCTATTTGCCTCCAGCGTGGAAAGGGTTGACATGGTTGCGGCTCCTATTCAGTGAGCTCGGGGCCCTCGCCGGGCACGTATGCCTCGGCTCCCTCGACTCGGTTGATGCAGATGGTTCCGAAGATCTCGTCCTGGCTCAGCGTGAGCGAGCCGCGCTTGGCAAGCTCAAGCATGGCCAGGAAGGTGACGACGAGCTGCTCGGTCGTGGCATCGCCGTCCAGTAGCTCGCGGAAGGTGCAGGTTTGGTGTGCCATGGTAAAGCGGTCGACTGAGGCTACGGTCAGGTCGAGCGGCACGCGATGCGGCGCCACGTGCTCGGCCTCCAGCAGGAAGGTCTGTCGCTTGCCGTCCAGGTCGGCGCAGATGACGGCGAGACCGCGCAGGGTGATGCCTGCCAGGTAGTCGGGCATGAGCCCCAGAAACTCCGGGTCGGGACCGGCCACACGCGGGTGCATGCGGCTTTCGGCCTGCATGCGGGCACCGAGGGCCGCAGCCGCGCCCTTAAACTGCTTGTAGGCAATCAGGCGCTGGATCAGGACCTCGCGCAGGGCGTCGCCGTCGAGCGCGCTGAGTTCCTCGAGGCCTTCGTCGAACTCGTCATCGTCGTCATCGACTTTGCGTGGGGCCTCCTGCGGCACCAGAGAGGCGGCCTTGATGTCCAAAAGGGTTGCCGCGACCAGCAAAAAGTCGCTCGCCACGTCCAGGTCCAGTGCCTCGATGCGCTCGGCCTCGGCAAGGTACTGCTCGGCCACCTCACTGATCGAGATGGCGCCGATATCTACTTTTTGGCGGGTTACCAGCTGCAGCAGCAGGTCGAACGGTCCGCTGTAGACCTGCGTCGACACGCGATACGACATCTTCGACCTCCTTTGACGGCGCCTTCGCGGCGCGGTTTGGGTGCATGTTACGACCGTTTTGCACGGTCGACCTGTTAGTTTACCTTAGATGGCGGCGATTGCGAAGTTAAGCAGCTGCTCAGCGAGCGGATACACGGTAACGTCGAAATAGCGACCGATTACGTCGATGCCGGTCCACATGGGCAGCAGGTACAGCACCAGGATGAGGATGGGCATGGCGTATTGCTGCAGGCGGTAGTAGTTGGCGAGCGCCTTGCCCTTGAGGAAGGGCACGATGATCGACGAGCCGTCGAGCGGCGGGATCGGGATGAGGTTGAAGAACGCGAGTGACAGGTTGACTACGATGAACGTGGCGCCGAAGTTCATGATCTGCGATGCCACGGCAAAGGACATGCTGGTGTAGAGGTTGCCATAGGTCAGGCGCATGAGGGCGGCAGCAAGACACGCGAGTGCGATGTTCGATGCGGGGCCGGCTACGCTCACCAGGACCTCGTCGCGCTTGGGGTGCTTGAGGTTGTTGAGGTAGACGGGTACGGGTTTGGCGAAGGCGAACACCGGGCCACCGGCTGCGAGCATGAGCAGCGGCAGGATGATGGTGCCAAACGGGTCGATATGGTTGAGCGGGTTGAGCGAGACGCGGCCGCGCGAGCGAGCCGTTTTGTCGCCGAGCGCCCAGGCTGCGGCGGCGTGCGCGCTCTCGTGGATCACGATGCCAACGATGACGGCAACGGCACTGGCGAGCAGGTTCATGATGTAGCTGCTGGACATAACGCTCCCCTAGCGGACGCGGCGCGAGGCGCGCGTGAGCAGGTAGTCAATTACAAACAGGATCACAGCGACGATAGCATAATCCAGGCGGAACACACCGCCAAAAGGCGACGTGATGACGCCGTAGCCGGCGATGGCGCTCGGCAGTGCACGCGAAAGCTCAACGACAAAGCCAACGATCTGCAGCTTGGCGGTGAGGCCGCTAAAGCACAGCAGCACGGTCATCGCGCTCATAAAAATGCCGCAGATGCGACAGGCGATGGCGATGATGCTCATCGCCACGGCAGCGGCCTTACGAGAGTTCACGCGCGGTCTCCTCTTCGATCTGGGTGG
>USLO01000201.1 GCA_900555515.1 uncultured Collinsella sp. | reverse complement strand
ACCATGGCTAACCGTTTGCCATGGCTAACCAATTGTAACCATGCATGATAGCGCGAACACACAACGATGTTCAATCAGCAAATTGGCGCAATGGGGACAGGCAGGAGAGTTCAGGGCCATAGTTTCCCGATGAGGCCTCTCGGGGAAACTACATCCCAGAATTCCGGCTCGAAACGGGATATGGTTTCCCAAACAGGCCTCTTACGGAAAATGCATCCCGGAATCCCCGCTCGAAACGGGACGCGCTTTCCCAGTCGAGGCCCTATGGGAAACTGCGTCCCACCTTGAAAGGCAAAACTGGGGCGCAGTTTCCGGACGGGGCATCAAAAACGAAGTTGCGGTGGAATAGTTCCTGGATGGGCTGGTTGATGCCCCAGATAGGAACTATTTCACCGCAAGTTATTGAAGGGCTTGGATGCCGGGACTCTTACAGATGGCGCTCGAGGAAGCGGAAGGCCAGGCGGATCCAGGGACGGACGGAAACCTGCTTGTCCTCGTTGTCGACCGCGGTGTTGGCGTTGCCGAGCGAAAGGCCGTGACCGCCCTGGTCAAAGACGTGCATCTCGCAAGCGACGCCCTCCTCCGCCATGCGTTGGGCAAACGGATAGACCTGCGCGATCGGCGCCGTCTTGTCGTCGGACACGCCCCACACAAAGGTCGGTGGCATCTGACGCGAAACATGCGTGGTGGGGCAGATGTCGGCCAGATGCTCGTCAGTTGCCTCGCCGCCCGTCACCATCGACAGGTAGTCGTTGAGCAGATCGCGCCCCGTCTTGCCGCCCGTCTTGGGCACACGCAAGTCAATGCGCGGATCGCGCGTCTGCATGTCGCGCACATAGGCAAAGTCGAGCAATGGATAACCCAGCACCACGGCATCGGGACGAATTTCGTCCGGACGTGCCCCGGCAAGTGCCGCGAAGGGGCCGGTCTTCCACTGCGTTGCCAGCGAGGCGCAGATCATGCCGCCCGCCGAGAATCCCACGACGCACACGCGCTTAGGATCGACATGCCACTCGTCGGCGTTGGCGCGCACCGTGGCGACCATCTTGGCAAGATCTGCCTGGGGGTGCGGAAAGCTCACGTCACCCGTAGAACTCGTGACATAGTTGAGCACAAAGGCCTGGTAACCGTGATCCAAAAACGCAAACGCCACAGGATCCTGCTCATGCGGAGCGATATGCGTAAACGCACCTCCGCCACAGATAATCACGGCAGGGCGGCGGCCATTCGGTTTATCGGGCAGCGGCTCGGCACCCAAATACGTAAACGTCGCCGGATATTCCTCGGTCGGCTCCTCGCCCCACAGCGCATGGTTCTCGACAATCATATGTGCTCCCTTCGCGCAAATTATGCGCCCTTGTTTTTCGCCTTCAAGCGTACCCCACTTGAACCCGTGGTGCAGAAACACTCCGGCAATAAGTTTCCCTTCAACTGATATATCACATAATCCCAGTTCAGAGGTATCGTTGAGCAGCGTAGAATAGGGGCGTTGACCAAGCCGCGAAACACATGTGAAACGTTTCCGGCAAACCAAACGCGCGATATGCGCCTATTTAAGTTGGAGGCAACTATGGGTCTGCTCGATTCGCTTAAGTCCACCTTCACCTCGACCGGCGAGGCGTCCGTTCCGCCCGCAGCAAGCTTCGCCACCCGCGAAGGCGTCATCTACGCCCCCGTCAACGGCGTGCTCGTCAACCTGGACGAGGTTCCCGACGAGACGATCGCCTCGGGCATGCTTGGCCAGGGCTATGGCATCGAGCCCATTACCGGCACCATCTATGCGCCCGCCAACGGCCGCATCGGCGCCACCACTGTCACCAACCACTCCATTGGCATGATCACCGAGGACGGTCTTCGCGTGTTCATTCATGTTGGCCTGGGTACCGTGGAAATGAACGGCAAGGGTTTTGCCCGCTTTGTCGAGATGGGCGATGTGGTCAAGGCAGGCCAGCCGCTCATCAGCTTCGACCGCGAGGCCATTAAGGCCGCTGGTCACGAGGACATCGTGACCGTCATCGTCTCCGAGCTCGACCGTCTTAAGAGCATCGACCATGTCGGCGAGTCCGGAACGCTTATCGGCGGCAACCCGCTCGTCAAGCTGGGCGACCCGCTGCTGGTGGCCAAGACCAAGTAGCCAAGTCCCGCGCCACACAGCCAAAAGGCACCACGCCAAGCGCCCGCGACCATTTGGCCGCGGGCGCTTTTCGTTTGAAAAACCATCCCGCCAATGCCTTATCTGTATAGCCCAAATGAGCCGAGCTGCTAGAATATCGAACTGTATGGATAACTATCATTCAACCGTTATGGGAGGATACGTGAACCGCACCAAAATCGCGCAGCTCTATGCCGATGCCGAGTCGCTCGGCGGCCAGACCGTCACCGTCGCCGGCTGGGTCAAGTCCGTCCGCGACATGAAGAACTTTGGCTTTGTTACGCTCAACGACGGCAGCTGCTTCCGCGACCTGCAGGTCGTCATGAACCGCGAGGCACTCGACAACTACGACGAGATCGCCCATCAAAACGTCTCGGCCGCACTCATTTGCACCGGCACCGTCAAGCTGACCCCCGATGCGCCCCAGCCTTTCGAGCTTTCTGCCACCTCCATCGAGGTCGAGGGCACGAGCGCCCCGGATTACCCGCTGCAGAAGAAGCGCGCAACCGTCGAGTTCCTGCGCACCCAGCAGCACCTGCGCCCGCGCACCAACCTGTTCCGCGCCGTGTTCCGCATCCGCTCTGTCGCGGCTGCCGCCATCCACCGCTTCTTCCAGGAGCAGGGCTTTGTCTACGTCAACACCCCCATCATCACCACGAGTGACTGCGAGGGCGCCGGCGAGATGTTCCGCGTGACCACGCTCGACCCCAAAAATCCGCCCCTCACCGAGTCCGGCGAGGTCGACTGGAGCCAGGACTTCTTTGGCAAGCATGCAAGCCTCACCGTGTCCGGCCAGCTCAATGCCGAGAACTTTGCCATGGCCTTTGGCGACGTGTACACCTTTGGCCCCAC
>USLO01000200.1 GCA_900555515.1 uncultured Collinsella sp. | reverse complement strand
ACGCCCACGGTCTACCTGTGCTTTACCTCGGCGCTGTCGTCGAGCTACAACTCCGCGTGCCAGGCGGCGGACGCCGTGCGCGCCGAGTATCCCGATTTTGAGCTGTATGTGGTCGACAACGCTCTGCCCTGTGCGACCGGCGAGCTCTTGGCGCTCGAGGCCGTCCGTCAACGCTCGGCGGGACTGACCGCCAAGCAGCTGGTCGACTGGGCAAACGAGGCCAAGACCTATGTCCACGGCTACTTTACGCTCGATAGCTTTGACGCGTTGGCTGCCGGCGGCCGCATTCCGCCCGCGGCGGCACAGCTCACGGCAAAGCTCGACGTCAAACCCGAGCTGTCCTACGACCTGGCCGGCTCGCTGTCGCTGATCGGCGTCAACCGCGGCCGCAAGAAGGCGCTCAAGTCCATTCTCAAGTCGTTCCGCGAGAACTATGTGCCCGATCGCACCATGCCCATCGCCATCATGACGGCCGATGCCGAGAAGGACGGTGACTGGCTCGAGGCCGCCATCCGCAAGGAGGAAGGCTGCGCCGACGTGACCATCATCCGCAGCTCTGTGGGCCCCACCATCGGCTCGCACGTGGGCCCCGGCATGGTGGCTTGCGCGTTTTGGGGGAAGAACCGCGCCGATAAGGCGTCGCTTTCCGACCGCATTGCGCGCCGTGTGCGAGGCGAGTAGGCAGGCGCTGCGTTCGTAATCGATCCCAACTCACAGCCCAAACGCTGGCACCGAGTATTCAACCTGGTAATAACACCCAACCCAAAAGGAAAGGTTTCATGGCAAACAAGCTCTCTGTCGCATTTATCGGCACCGGAATCATGGGTGCCCCCATCGCCGGCCACATTCTGGACGCCGGATATCCCGTCACGGTCAACAACCGCACCAAGTCCAAGGCTGCGGCGCTTATCGAGCGCGGCGCCGTCTGGGCCGATACGCCGGCCGATGCCGTGGCGAACGCCGATGTCGTCTTTACCATGGTGGGCTATCCTTCCGAGGTCGAGGAGCTCTACCTGGCGGGCGACGGCCTGCTCGCGTGCACCAAGCCGGGAGCGGTGCTGATCGATCTCACCACGAGCTCGCCCGAGCTGGCGCGTGACATTGCCGAGGCCGCCCAGGTTTCCGGCCGTATGGCGTTTGACTGCCCCGTTACCGGCGGCGAGTCGGGTGCCATCGCCGGCACGCTCACGGCTATCGTGGGCGCCACCGAGAACGACATCGCCCCGGTCCGCGACATCCTTTCCACCTTTGCGGCAAATATTTGCTGCTTCGATGGCGCCGGCAAGGGTCAGGCTGCCAAGCTCGCCAACCAGGTGTCGCTGGGCGCCTGCATGGTCGGCATGGCCGATGCGCTGGCGTTTGCCGAGCTGAGCGGCCTTGATTTAGAGAAGACCCGCCAGATGATTCTGGGCGGCACTGGCAAGTCCGGCGCCATGGAGAGCCTGGCGCCCAAGGCGCTGGACGGCGACTACAAGCCTGGCTTTATGGTCGAGCACTTCATTAAGGACCTGCGCTTGGCGCTCGCCTATGCCGACGACCGCGAGCTTGCGCTGCCCGGCGCCGACGTGGCCTTTACGCTCTACGACATGCTTGACGCCATCGGTGGCGCCAAGCTGGGCACCCAGGCCATCACGGTCCTCTACAAGGAGGAGGCCGACGCCATCGCCGCCGGTCTGGACTGGTCGCAGTATCGTCCCGAGGAGCACGGTGCCCACGAGGAGGGCTGCGGTTGCGGCGAGCACGGCGAGGACCACGAGTGCGGTTGCGGCCACCATTACGGCGAGGACCACGAGTGCTGCGGCGGCCACGGCCATGACGACGGCCATGAGTGCTGCTGCGGCCACCATCACGGGGAGTAGCGCCCATGAGCTGGACGTTCGTGGTGCTCGCGCTGGTGCTCTTTATCTTTGCGATTTACATCGGCTTTTTGTGCGGCCAGTGGGCGTGCGAAAAGCGCGTCATCACCAAGCGCGACTACTGGATCGCCAATTTTGCAGGTGCGGCGGCAGTCGTCCTGCTAACCTGGGTGTTTTCGCTGTTCCCGCTGGTGCAGTTTGCGCCTATCGGCTGGCTCGGCGGCTTTATCGCCGGCCTTAAGATGAGCTTCGGCGAGTCCGTCGGCCCGTGGCGCAAGCATGACGAGGTCTTTAACGTCAACAAGGCTCACCGCGCCGCTGCCGACTCGGGCGACGCCGAGGAGCGTCGCCGCGCGCGTCGCAATGGCGCAGCCGACCGACAGCTCATCTCGGTCACCGATGACAGCAAGGGTGCTGGCAAGCACGCTAAGAAATAGTAAGAAGAGGTAACTATGGCAGAAAACAAGGAAGAACAGCTCACCGACGAGGAGCTGGCACAGCTTCAGCTGGCAGAGGAGAACGAGAACGCCGTCGACCGTCTGGTCAAGGAGCTCGGCTGCCCCACGCGCCGTATCCGCCAGTTTGCCGCCCGCGTGCTGCACCTGCTGGCCGAGCGCGATCCGCAGCGCGTCGTGCCCTGCGTGCCCGCGCTAATCGAGGCGCTCGATCGTCCCGAGGCTCAGACCCGCTGGGAGGCCCTCGATGCCCTTGCGGCGCTCGCCACCACCTGCCCCGAGCAGCTGGGCGATGCCTTTGAGGGCGCCGAGACCGCGCTGTTCGACGAGATTTCCTCCACGCTGCGCTATGCCGCCTTCCGCCTGCTGTGCGTGTGGGGTGCCACGAGCGTCGAGCGTTCGCGCGAGGCTTGGCCGATCCTGGACGAGGCCATCCAGTGCTACCACGGCGACCTCGAGTATCGCGACATGCTCGGTTGCCTGTATGAGTTTGGCCAGGGCGAGATCGACGCCGAGGTCGCCGAGAAGCTCGCGCTGCGCCTTAAGTTCGACGCCGAGAACGGCAAGGGCAGCTATCTCAAGGCCCGTTCGAGCGAGATTTGCGAAATGCTTGTTAAACGTTTTGGCCTGAATCTCTCCAAAAAGAAGAAGCGTGCTAGCGTTAAAAAATCTGACGACGCCGAAGACGAGGAGTAACAGATTATGGCGCACGATGT
>USLO01000199.1 GCA_900555515.1 uncultured Collinsella sp. | reverse complement strand
AGGTCGTAGCGCGGCGGGTTGTAGCTCTCGCGCTCGCCGTCCTTGGTCTCGCGATAGATCTCGGTGCGATGCTCGTCGATATCCATATCGCAGCCGAGTACCTGCGAGAACTCGATGATGTCGGGATTGGCGTCGCGCCAGCGGCTCTGCGAAGTGATGATCAGCAGGCCCGCGTCTTCGTCGAGCATGATGTTGGTGCGCCCGGCAGACAGCGTACGCGTGGGGTTGAACGAGGCCAGGCGCTCGGCATTGGCCTCGCGGTAGGCGAGCTGCTCGCGGATATCGTCCGCGGTGCTGGAGCGATAGCCGTGGAAGTAGGGGGAGAGCTTGCCTGCGCACTCTTTGCACAGGTAGCCTTCGTTGATTTTGGTTTTACCTAGAAGTCCCAGCTCGGTACCGCAAATCGCGCACTCTTTCTTCTCGAACATCTTGTCAAAGAAGCCCATAGCTGCCTCCCATCAACTGGTAGCGTGTGTCACTTTTGATGATGGGCGAGCGCGCGATCTTTCACGATACCCAGACGGCTCAACGAGTCTCCACAACTGGGACACATGGCCCATTTTTACCTACTCATTGGGGACGTACTTAAACGAGCGGGCACTCATTGGGGGCAGACTTAAATGAGTGGCAGTTGGGGACACTCCTTGCCGAGCCAGCAGGCCGCGTGTGCCCCTTCTGGGACAATCGGCTCAAAAACTGGTGCACGCCGTGGGCTACTGGGGTCAAATTTGCAGCATCTCGAGCTCGGCTTCGATATTGGGACTGGTTCTCTATTAAAATTGTTTCAAGACATTTGAGTGCGGGGGGGGGGTATTCATGAGAGATATGGGAGACACAACCTCATATTTGCGTCGGGGCATTCGGGAGATTATATGCCTGGCGCTGTTCTTCTTCACGTTTTTGGCGTGCGAGTGTCTCTTTGATGCGCGCATGGCCGAGTTCGTGTCTCCGAACGAGGTCGTTATTTATGAGAGCCTTGTCATCGGCGCGAGCGTGATTGGCTTCTTTGTGCGTCCCGTTCTGTACTATCGCCGTCCCCATGCCATCGACGCAACGAGCGATATCACGGGCGTTTTGCTGGTGGCGGCATTGCTGCTGTTGATTATGGCGGTTCAGGTTGAGATGGTAATTGTCGGCGGTTTGATGGCGTGCTGCGCACTGGGCTACTGTGGATCGACTGCCCATGCAAACTTTGCGCGTCGCTTTGCGCGGACGCCCTGCCTGGCGCGCGCCGCCGCGCTTTCCTACGCCATGGGCGTTCTGGTGCAGGCGCTCAACCACATGGTGATGCCCGTCGGCATTCCTCAGCAGGCCGTTTTGGTTGTCTGCGCGATCGCGCAGGTGGCGTTGCTCCACGGTGTCCGACGCGCCAAGCTGCGCGATGAGTCGGATCCCAACTTTGAACCCAGTGTTGCCGGGCTTTCGGTAGATGCTTTGGAATATGGTGCCAAGTGGCAAGACGATCCCAAGGCAAAGACGGCATTCCGCCGCGCCGTGGTCCGCTTGACCGTGGCGACAGCGTGTCTTTCCGGTGTATTCGCCGCTCTCAACGCGGGCCTCACGACCTTGCACGCTTTCGGAGCCGTCGATTTGGGCGATTGGCCGCGCTTGCTGCTTGTCGTGAGCTCGCTGGCCGCCGGCGCCCTATTTGACCTGCGTGACCGTTTGTATATGAATATCGGCATGACGTGCGCCGCCATACTGTCCACGCTTTCGTTCTTTGTGCTCATCATTGACGGCAATAGCGGCAACGAGCTTGCTGCCACGATCATCTTTTATCTGGGCTCGGGCTTCTTTGTGGTGTTCTTCACCACAAAATTCTCTGCCATCTCGCTCTATGCGCGCTGGTCATATTTTTGGCCGTGTATGGGTCGCGTCGTCAACAACGTGTGCTCGATGCTCGTGACGGTGCCGGCAGTGGCGATCATCTCGAGCCAAAACGTGCTGGCGGCAGTCGGCGCGGCGCTCGTGCTGTTTGTAGGCATTGCGATTTCGCTGTTGGGACAGTTTGGACAAGACGGTGAGGGCGAGGCGACGCACGGCGGGCTGGCGCTTGCCACCGACGATCTTGGCGTGAGCTGTGAGCCCGGTCAGGCCGACACGGTGCCCCTGGAGGCGCCGGAGCTTTCGTTTGGCGATCGGCTCGATGGCTTCGTTGCCACCTTTGGGCTCACCAAGCGCGAGCGCGATGTTCTGGAGGCACTGGTCGTTTCGGACGACAGCGTGCAAGACGTGGCGGCGGCACTCTTCCTTTCGCGCTCCACGCTCTATCGCCACATCGCTTCGATCAACAAAAAGACCGGTGCCTCCTCGCGCGTAGCCCTCATTAACTTCTTCTGGTCCTGGACACCCGAGGACTAGCAGGGTGGCTAATTTGGGACGGGAGATTTTTAGCTGTTTTGGGCCGCCGCGGTCAGCGGGAGCGGGTTGCGTCGGCCCAAACATCCTTGATGAAGGCGCCGCTGGAGCTAAAGCAGCTCGCCGTGGCGGGCGATGTAGCGGCGCTTTGCCAGCTGGGTGAGCGCGATATAGGCGGTAACGATGCCAATGAGCAGCCCAAAAAAGCTCGTGGGCAGCGGCATGAGGCCGAGCACATCGGCGATGGGGCTTGCCGGCAGCCAGGTGACGAGCGCCAGGCCCAGCACGGTAAGAACGCACAATGCGGGCGCGGCGTGGTCGCGCGGCCTCGGCAGATGCGGGGAGCGCAACATGTGGACCACGAGTGTCTGCGACCACATGGACTCGACAAACCAGCCGCTCTGGAAGAGCGCAGCAAAGGTCGCCATACCCGCGACGTCGCCCGCGGCGGCAAGCTCGGACCAGCTTGCGTCCACGGCGGCGGGGCACACGACAAAGAAGAGCGCGGCGAAGGTCACGATGTCAAACAGCGAGCTCACGGGGCCCAGCTCGAGCATAAAGCCCTTGATGGACGCGGCGTCCCAGGCACGCGGGCGGGCAGTCCAGGCGTCATCGACGGTGTCCCACGGCAGTGCGATGCACACGATCTCGTAGACCAGCGATAGCAGCACCAGCTGCAGAGCGCTCATGGGCAAAAACGGCAAGAACAG
>USLO01000198.1 GCA_900555515.1 uncultured Collinsella sp. | reverse complement strand
TCGCCGCTCTTGGACGAGCGCAGCAGATATAGATAGCCCTCGCGCGCACGGTCAAACCGGTGTCCGCCCGCGCATGCAGCACCGCGCTCGTCGTCCACCAACGGCTCATGGCAAACGGGACACAACAACATGGCAACTCCTTAGCGCGAACAACACAACGCCCACCATTGTCGCACGCCTTCCCCGCCTAGTCATTGGGGACGTTCTTGAATGACTAGTCGTTTAAGAACGCCCCCAACGACTAGTCGATTAGGAGTATCATCGTCTGCGCAAATAAGCACGATATAGCACGTTAGAGATTGAGAGCGTATGGCTGATACCGTATCTAAGCATATTGACATGACCACCGGATCGCTGTGGCGCAATATTCCCCTGTTCGCCTTCCCCGTGGCCGCCACGAGCATCTTGGAGCAGCTGTCGAACCTCATCGCCACGGTCATTATCGGTAACTTCTCGGGCGACCAGGGAACCCTCGCCATGGCGGCGGTCGGCTCCAATGTTCCGCTTACCAGTCTTATGCTCAACCTGTTTATCGGCATGTCGCTTGGCTCCAACGTGGTCATCGCCAACGCTATCGGCCGCAACGATCAGAACATGGTCAAACGCGCCGTCCATACCTCGATTTTAATGGCGCTCGTGGGCTTTGTCGTCATCGCTCTGGGCGAGATCTTTGCCGAGCCCATGCTCGCCGCGCTCAACGTTCCCGCCGAGACTATGCCCCTCGCCTCGCTCTACCTGCGCGTCTTTTTGCTCAGCATGCCCTCGATCTTGCTCTACAACTTTGAGGCCGCGATCTTCCGCTCCGTCGGCATCACCCGCATGCCGCTGCAGGCGCTTGCCGTATCCACCGTCCTCAACATTGGTCTGGACCTCATCTTTGTCCCCGTACTCCACTGGGGCGTCGCGGGTGTCGCCATCGCCACCGCCATCGCCTACACCGTCAGCGCCACTACGCTCTTTATTCGCCTGCTCAAGACCGACTCCGTCGTCCGCGTCACCCTTCGCGACCTGGCTATCGACCCCGTCGCCCTCAAGCGCATCGTCAAGATCGGCCTGCCCGCCGGCATCCAAAGCGCCGTGTTTGCCGTCGCCAACATCATCATCCAGTCCGCCATCAACAGCTTGGGCACCGAGGTCATGGCGGCATCGAGCGCCGCCATGAGCCTGGAGTACGTGTGCTACAACCTGCTCAACAGCTTTAGCCAGGCTTGCACCACCTTTGTAGGACAAAATCACGGCGCCCGCCAGATCGACCGCTGCACCAAGACGCTCAAGGTCTGCCTGGTCGAAGGCGGTATCGTTGCACTCACCACGATCATCGTTATTGTCGGCCTAGGGCGCGAGATCTTGTCGCTCTTTAACAGCGATCCCAACATCGTCTCGATCGGCTATATCCGCGTGTGTTCGATCTTCCCGGCGTACGCCTTTAGCATGTTCTACGAAAACATGTCAGGCTACCTGCGCGGCTTTGGTATCTCGCTCACGCCCGCCCTCATCACCATGATCTGCGTCTGCGGCATCCGCTTCTATTGGGTGTTCTGCGTGTTCCCGCACTTTCGCACCTTTGCGAACATCATGATGGTCTACCCCATCAGCCTGGGCACCACGGCGTTCTTTATGGTCGTGGCGGTGCTACTCTGCCACCCGGCACGCACCTATCGTGTCACCCAAGCCAAAGCGACAGCCCGCTAAACACAGCACTCAACGCCACGCCAGTCATTAATTGACAATATGCGAGCTCATATAGTCGATAAAGCGCCTCGTGGCGATGGGCATGGTGTCCCAGCTGCGCCAGGCAGCCACCACATCGCGCGAGGGAGCATGCACGATGGGCCGCACATGAATATCAGCTTGCATGCCCTCTACAGTACGACGGTAGAGCATGCTCACGCCCAGGCCCTCCTCCACCATCGCCATGATGGTGTAGTCGTCGGTCACCTCACTCGTCACGTGCGGCGACAGGCCATACGCCGCGAATGCATCGAGCACCAGGCTCTGTTCGCCCTCATCCAGCAGCACAAACGGCTCGGACGCCAGGTCGGCGAGTGTCACCTTTTCCTTTGCCGTCAGCGGATGCGCGGCCGGCAACAATGCTACCAACTCGTCGTGATAGACCACACGCTTCTCGAGCCCAGCGGTAAATCCGCGCGCCGTAAAGCAAAAGTCAACCACGCCATCGTGCACCCATTGAGCGTTGCGCGTGTAATCGCCCTGCTTGAGGGTAAAGCGTACGCCCGGGTGCAGCGCACCAAAGTCGCGAATCACGCGCGGCAATACGGTGCGGCTCACGTTGGTAAACGTCGCGATACGAATATCCGTCGAGGAGAGCCCCAGCAACTCCTGACGTTTGCCCTCAAGCTCGGCCTCGGCAGTCACAATCTGTCGCAGATACGGCAGGTACTGCTTGCCGTCGCGCGTAAGCGAAACGCCCTGCTTACCGCGCTCGATAAGCGTTGTACCCAGCTCGCGCTCGAGCGCTTTGACGGCCTGGCTCACCGCACTTTGCGTATAGCCCAGTTCGTCCGCCGCGCCCTTAAGACTGCCGCGATCGACCACCATACAAACAATCTGATACCGCGATGCCATCGTGCCTCCACATCGATGTAGCCGTAAAACGTTTTGCCAGGGCTTTTTCTGCCAACATTAGTATTTCTTAATCATACTGAAGATACATTCGCTTTACTACATCCACATCTGGGAGCAGAATCCTTTTTACGAAACCGTTCTGTAACAAAAGGAGTCCCATGGATCGCAAAAAAGCAATCGCGCTCTCATTTTCCGTTCCCGTCGCATGGGGCTTTTCGTACCCCCTCATGAAGATCGGCATGGACAGCATGAACGCCACGAGCATCGTTGCGTTGCGCTGCATCATCGCCTTTGTGGCCTGCCTGCCGCTCTTCCACAAGCGCGCGTTCCGCATCAACCGCGACCTAATGGTCCGCGCCGCCATCATCGGCGCCATTATGGCAACCGAACTCACCTGCATGTGCCTGGGCTCCAGCCTCACCTCTGCCTCCACTGCCGGCTTTTTGCAGAGCCTGACGGTCGTGATCGTGCCGTTTGCCAACGCCGCCCTGCTGCGCCG
>USLO01000197.1 GCA_900555515.1 uncultured Collinsella sp. | reverse complement strand
ATCAGCACGATGGTGCCGGGGAAGTTTTGCAGGGCGTTCTCGAGCATGTCCACCGAGTCGATGTCCAGGTGGTTGGTTGGCTCGTCCAGGCACAGGAGCGCCTCGGGGGCCACGAGCATCTTGGCCAGTGCCAGACGCGCCTTTTCGCCGCCGGAGAGGACGCGGACCTGCTTTTCGATAGAATCGTTGTCGCTAAACAGGAAGGCGCCCAGCAGGCTGCGCTGTTGCGGCACTGTCCACTTGGGCGTGACGGTGTCGATCTCTTGCAGGACGGTATTGGACTCGGTCATGCCCTCGAGTGCGTGCTGGGCGTAGTAGGCCACGCCCACGTTGGTGCCCAGGTCGCGGGTGCCGGTGGTGGGCGGCTCCAGGCCGGCGAGGATCTTCATGAGGGTGGACTTGCCGGCGCCGTTGGGGCCGACGAGCGCCACGTGCTCGCCGCGGTAGAGCTTGAGGTCGATGTCGCTGTAGATGTGCTTGTCGCCGTAGGACTTGGAGACGCCCTCCAGGCCCACGACCATATCGCCGGAGCGAGGCGGATCGGGGAACTTAAAGTCGATGTGCTTGTGGCCCTCGGGCAGGATGACGAGCTCCTTTTTGATCTGCTCGATCTTGCGGATGCGCTCCTGCGCTTGGGCGGCCTTGGTGGGCTTGTAGCGGAACTTGTCGACGAAAACCTGCATGTGGGCGATGTCCCGCTCCTGCGCGGCACGCTTGGCGCGCATCTGCTCCAGGTTGTCTTCGCGCTGCTTAAGGTAGCTGCTGTAGTTGCCGGTGTAGGTGGTCACGCGGCGGTTCTCGAGTGCGGCGACGTGGTCGACGCAGGCGTCCATGAAGGCGCGGTCGTGGCTGACGATGAGCACGGCGCCGTCGTAGTTGGCGATAAAGCCGCGCAGCCACTGGACGCTTTCGAGGTCCAGGTGGTTGGTGGGCTCGTCGAGCAGCAGCAGGTCGGGGTGGCGCAGGAAGAGCTTAGCAAGTGCGATGCGCATCTGCCAGCCGCCCGAGAACTCGGAGCACGGGCGCTCAAAGTCGGCGACCTTAAAGCCCAGGCCGGACAGGATCTTGCGAGCGTTGCTCTCGAGCTCGTAGCCGCCCAGGTGCTCAAAGCGGTCCTGGACCTGGCCGTACTCGTTGAGGAGCGCGTTGACGTCCTTCCCCTGTTCGGAGAGCTCGGTGATCTGGGCCTGCAGCTCGTTGGCGCGCTCGCCCATGCGGCGGATTTCCTTGGCGGCGGCCATGACCTCGGCAAGGATGGTGGTGTCCTTTTGCTCCAGATTAGTTTCCTGCTCTAGGTAGCCTACCTGGCAGTCCTTGGCGTACTGGACCTGGCCGGCGTCTGGGCTGTCGATGCCCATGATGATCTTGAGCATGGTGGTTTTGCCGGCGCCGTTGGGTCCCACGAGCGCAAAGCGCTCGCCGGGGTTGATCTGGAAGGACGCGCCGCTAAAGAGGACGCGTGCGCCGAAGCTTTTTTCGATCTTGTCGACCAGGAGGATCATGGTGCCGCCTTTGATCTTGTGTGCCTATATGAAAAAAGGCCCCAACTTGCGTTGGAGCCTCATTCAATGCTCGGGTGGAGACGAGGGGGATCGAACCCCTGACCTCTTGACTGCCAGTCAAGCGCTCTCCCAGCTGAGCTACGCCCCCGTGCGAAGAAGTACTATACGGGAACTCCCCCGCCGATGCAAGGACAATTTTGGAAAAACTTTCCGGAGGCGCGGGCGCCGCTGGGACGAGAGCGCGGCGCGGACTCGAGGGCAAGGGACCCGCGATGCCGGATCCGGCCCGCGGGGCGCGCCCCGCGGGCGGCGGCGCTGCCGCCGCCCCCCTCCCCGGCGCCCCCAGGGCATCTCGGGTTCCGCCGCTCGCCGGTTTTCGCTTCCACCCCACGGGCCGCCATCCGCCCAACGACCATCCCGCCGGCGCCGGGCCCATTATCGGGGCCAATCGCGCTCCCGCCGACCCGGCGATTTCAAAACCATGCCGGTTTACGGGGCCAGGCCGGGAACCCCCGAGCATGCCGTAATCGGTAAAATCAAAACCGCAGGTAGACGACTTGCGCATTCAGCGAAATGCAGGGTATGGACGGCCGGTCCGGGTCCAGCCCCGTAATCCGGCATGGTTTTGAAATGATACTAATTCACTAGCAGGAAAACTAGGTCGTTCTAGCGCCTTGTCGCCGGCTAATTTCCGAGTTCCAACCAGTTGCACAGAACATTTGCTCGCAGTCGCGTCTCGGCGCGCTTCATTGCCTCGGATTTGGCTTTATATCGAATCCCCAAACGACTGCAGACGCTTTTGACTATGGCGTCTAGCTGTTTTTTGTCGTTAAGCATATCGTGGGTTACCAGGAACACATCGAAACCCATGCTCTGGAGCGCAGTCATGCGCTCCGCATCTTGGTCAAGTACCGCGCCTGACCCATGGATGACCTCACCTTGGATTTCGATAATTGCTGCCTTCATTAGGATTGGGTTTACAATCACGATGTCACCGTAGCAAACCTTTTGACCTGCGATGCTTTGGGCTTCCTCGGATAGAGGGGTTAAATCGTTGAGGTATACGTATCTGAATCCTGAACCACCTAGACGTCGAGAACGACTTAGAAGCAGGACCCCCGCGACCTCGAGTGGAGATGCAGCAATGCCGATAACCTGCTGAGCGGCATCATAAAACTGCTTTCCCCACATTTGACTTTTGACCTTTTCGGCGAATCGATGCAAGTCGCTCAGTTCGATGAGTGGCTTTCTCATCCAAAGCGAAGTACCTTTGAGTTTCGTAACCTCTCTTCCATCCTCGCGATTGTTCGTTTGGCCTTCATTTACTGGGACCTTTACGGTTGTGCGGGCATAAACTCGTTTCCAAGGAATCTCGTCTTCGCCTTCTCCAAGTTCGAACGGATCCTGCGTGCTGGAATTGCGATTCTCCTTTAACGCGATTTTTAACTGCATTTCGACAGCGGGGGTCGGCTCGAAAACAGAAAACCAGCCGCAAAGTTCGTACATAGCCAGTACGAGATCTATTTGGGACACAAAGCGTGTCATAGTAAATAACGTGTTAAGCGGATTGGTGACGCTAAAGCC
>USLO01000196.1 GCA_900555515.1 uncultured Collinsella sp. | reverse complement strand
TGCGATCGGGCTCGAGATAGAAAAAGGCCCCCGGTCGAAACCGGAGGCCTTCCAATCACCTAGAGCGCAAAAACAGGCGTGAGGGACTCACTGTCGACCGATCGTATTCGCATCACGCCACCACCAGTTGTTGAGAGACTTCATCGTGTTCTTCATGTTGGTGGCTCCTTTCGTGATGCCATGGCGCGGTCGCACCTAGTTGCTGTTGAGCTGCACTATAGCACAGCAAAGTGTGTGCGGGGAAATCTTTTTTGAAAAGATTTCGGCGACGTTTCCCGTCGGTCGAATGGGCGGCTGGGTGGGCGGGCGACTTTGGCCATCCCGCCCGCGCCTTAAGGTGTGGGGTTCTTAGGCCTTCTTGCGACGATAGAGCACGAAGCCGCAGACACCGATGATGACGACGGCGCCAACGGCCATGGCGGCCATGTTGTTGCCCTCGGACTTCTCCTTGGTCGCCTCTTCCTCATCTTCGGGCTCGGCAACGTCCTTATCGGAGAGAGCCTCGTCGGCGTAGGTGATGGACTCGACCAGGCAGTCGTTGTCGGCATCGT
The DNA here is from genome assembly GCA_900555515.1 of uncultured Collinsella sp. GTDB lineage: Bacteria > Actinomycetota > Coriobacteriia > Coriobacteriales > Coriobacteriaceae > Collinsella. The sequence goes on along the minus strand of USLO01000196.1, from coordinate 2,550 downwards.
AGTCACTCGGGACGAACTCCTCGGAGAAGTCGCCCTCCTTGAGGTAGTCGCGCATCTCCTCGAGCATGGCCTTGCACTTGACGTAGGTGTTCTTGGTCGCTGCCTTGCCGGCCTTGTTGGCCAGGGCGGTGCGGGCCTCGGTGTCCTCGGCGGCCTGCATGGCCTCGTCGACGGTCAGGTTCTGCTCAATGAGCTCCTTCTGCAGGGCGTCGAGATAGGCGCGGACGCCGGTGGCGCAGCTGTCGCGATTCTCATAGGCGAGTGTGTTGATGTCCATGAGGACGTAGTTGATGGAGTTCTTGGGCTCCTCGTTGTTCACGACGTCTTCCTCTTCACAGTGGTCGAAGGAGACATCCTGATCGCTGAAGTAGGGGCTTACCTCGGTGAGCAGTGCGGAATAGAGGGGGATAGCGACGGAGAACTCGGCGTTGGAGAGCATCTCCCACTGGATGGTCGCGATTTCGGGGTCCATGCCGTGACGGATCTGGAAGGTGTGGATCTCGGTGTTGCGGTTGGAGCCGATGGCATAGGCGCCGTCGGTGTTGGCGTTGAGGCCGGCGACATTCTCGCCGCGAGCGGCGAAGGAACGAATCATCTCAAAGGTGTTCCAGTCGGACTTGCCGGGCTGGAAGAACAGCGGCTGCATCTCGTGGACCAGGGCGCCGGTCGTCGCACGAGCGTCTTCGCGCTCGTCCTTGACGATCTCATAGTCGGTGCCCTCAGCAAGCGGAGCCATGAAGTAATCGCGGCCCTGGACATAGCGCGACCACTGGTGCATACCGGCCTCGCTAATCTCCTCGCCGTAGGTCTTGGCGACGTCGAACTTGCCGTCGGTGTACTCGGCAAAGCCCTTCTCCTTAGGCATGGACTCGATGCCCTCGGAGTGGAGGCAGTTCTCGGTGTCGTCGAGGTCGACGTCATAGGTGAGGTTGCCGATGTTGGGATTGAGCGAGGCGATATCGTCGGTGAGCCTCATGGCGATCCACTGATGGCCGGAAAGCGCTGCAAACAGCCAGGTCTCGTTGTTGTCGGCAATGATGATCTGGTCGTTGGAGCAGACGCCCTGCTCGTCAATCAAGCTGCCGAGGAGCTCGACACCCTCGCGGGCCGTGGCACTCTCGCCCAGAATGACGCTGGCGTAGTTGTACTCGCCGATGCCGGTCTCCTCGGTGACGGGGTCGGCTTCCTCTGCCTTCTCGTTATAGGAGGTGCTCAGCGTGGCAGAGCAGGAAACGCCCTTCTCGTTGATGCCAGCCTCGGAATATGCGTCGTAACGATCTTCCCACTGAGAGGGGTTGTCGCGAACGAAGGTGTAGCGGTAGGTTGCGCCCTTGGACTTGTACTCAAAGCCGGACTCGACCGAGGTGTACTTGCTGCCGTCCTTGTGTGCGGGCTCGATGCCAAAGTGCTTGATGTAGCGCGGGCCGAAGTCCTCGGAGCGTCCGTAGTACGTGTTGCCGTCTGCCGTGAGCTGGCTACCCATGTAGATCTGGGTGCAAGCGAGCGCCGAAGTCGGCATGGCCATAATGGCCGCTGCTCCAAATGCAAGGCCGCAGCCGAGCTTCTTGAGCGTGTTGACAGGATGAGTAAACCTCATGATCCCTCCCAACTGTTGAAACCCCGCGAAACCGTACGGAGTTTCAGCTAATAAATACATCTACTAGCCTAAAGGAAGTGTAAAGAGTATTCATTCGACAACAGCTTTTACTCGATGAGCGTGAAGAAATATACGATGAGCGGATAATAATACTCATTTTATTGCTTTAGTTAAATAAAGGCACCCTGCATTTACTGTAGCTGAATAAAGCGCCAGACAATGCTCAAAAAGAAAACTCTCCCGCTGTTTAGGATTTGCATAAACAACGGGAGAGTCGATAACTGGATGAATATCATACCAATGTGGATTTACTTCTTTCGGCGGTGGATCACATTGATGGCGTAACCAACGAGCATGGCCAAGACGATGACGATAAAGCCAATCAGGGGATTGTCGTTCATGGGGTCCTCCTATTTTCCGAGCGGTGAAAAATCGTCGACGATGAGGTCGAGACATTGCGGCAGCGCGCGAGCGCCAAAGACGCCGGAGTTGCTGGAGATGATCTCTCCATCGAACTGCATACCCAGCGATGGCGTGCAGGTGATCTTGGCTTCCTTGGTCTGGATGATCTTAAACTGCGGACGGCCGAGCACTTTGCCAGCGGGGTCGAGCGCGGCGGTAATTACCGTGGGGAGCAGCTGCATCGTGCGCACGGGCTCAATAACGACGATGTCGACCATGCCGTCGTCCATGCGGCAGTTGGGGAACAGGTTGATGTCGTTTTGGATGACCGAGGTATTGCCTGCCATGCAGCAGATGCCGTCGAGCTCCTCGACAATGCCGTCGTGCTCAATGGTAAAGTGCGCCACCGTGGGGTTGGGCGTGGCGAGCGCGGAGAGGAAGTAGGCGATCTCGCCAATGTCGTTTTTGGTGGGAGCGGCCTTCATCATGATCTCGGCGTCGAAGCCCGAGCCGGCGATGATGATAAAGCCGTGGCGCTTCTCGTTGCCGTT
>USLO01000195.1 GCA_900555515.1 uncultured Collinsella sp. | reverse complement strand
GGAGTGTCGCTACGCCATTGACCGTCCTCAATTACGTCATAGCACTCGTCCGGGCCCGGTAAAAAGGCAAACGTCGCCACCACGCGGCCGTCGACTTCGCACACATAGCTGCCACCGGCGGCGATATCGGCAGTCAGCTGCTCGGCAGAAGGCGTGCCCTCGGGCCACTGCGTGGCGTTGCCATGCGCACGCATAAAGGCGCGGGCCGCGCCATAGATAGCCATGACGGCGGGAATGTCGGTATCGAGGGTTTTTCTGATCATCACGCGGCGACCTCACGTTTATTGGTATCACTTTGATTGAGCAATGATACCAACGTTTGGAGAGGGGCGCGAAGCAGATGGGGAGCAAAAAACGAGCCGCCTGGTCAAAAGCAAAAAGCGAGTTTTTGGGCGCTGCCACGGGCGGCGATATGAGCGACCTGTTTGCACGCGAAGACGAGCGCCGCGACGCCCTGGACGCCGAGCGCGATGAAGCCTGGCGCTACAAGTCGTGCGAACGCAAAAACCGTTACGACACGCGCGCCGAGGCCGAGGCAGTTATGGCCGACTGCGAAAACCGCGGGCGGCGTGGTTTGGCCTGCTACAAATGCGAATACTGCGGCGGCTGGCACCTGACGTCGCACCCTTGGAAATGATCTCGCGCATCCGCCTATGCTCGACAGGCTACGGGCGCGGCGGCACCAGGACATCGTAGCGGACGGCCTTGCCCGCAAGCTGATAGCTCGGCTTAACGCCGGCAAGCAGCGGGCCTTTCACCGGCCGCTTGATAACCACCTTGCGCGGGTGCACCGCGAGCGCAGCTTCGACCAGCGCCTCCTCATCGGCACACGGCTGTTCCAGATGGTGCAAGAGTTGAAACTTCTTTTTCACCGCTGCGCTCTTGGTGCGCTCGGGAAACATGGGGTCCAGATACACCACGTCGGGAGCCGCGAGCTCGCCCTGCTCGATTAGCTCAGTTATATGGTGAAGGCCGGCAATGCTGTCCTCGCCCGCATGTAAGCGCATGCGCGACGCGGCAGCCGCAAGCGCCGGATCATCTGCCGCGCGATCCAAGGCATCCTTGAGGAGCGCCGCGATCACGCAATCCTGTTCATATAGATCGACGGTAAAGCCCGCGGCAGCCAGCAGCAGTGAATCCTCGCCAAAGCCTGCTGTGGCGTCAATCGCCCATGGGCTCTGGATACCTTTTGCGCGCGCAGCCTTTACCAGCAGCTCTTGCTGCAGACGGCCCTGCTTGAGCCGCGGAAGCATGCGAGTAAAATCGGCACGCAGCTCCATCGTGCCGTCTGTGAGCGTGAGGCCCTCGGACGTCCCGGTCAGCTCAAGCCCCGCGGCCCGAGCAACAGAAAAGGGATCGACGACGCCCATGGGTACTCCTTAGCAAGCAAAACGAATACGCGAGCGCCGTTCATGACGACACCCAACCGTCCGCTATTGTCCCACATGCGACATGGCCCACAGCATCCCAATGCAAAGCACCGCCATCAATCCCGTGCACACGGCAGCGATCACAGAATCACCCATGCGCCTTCCCAACGACTGCGGCTCACGCACTTGCCCGGCTCCGTACATCATGGCTCCTCCTTGAGACCAGTTCCTTGTTACGGCCTCATCATCGCAGCGTCGCACATGAGCTGCCATCGATTTGGCTTACGTCCAGCTTTCCCTTTTGAAAGGTTGGGGCTGCCTGCGCAGGCTCAAAGCGCTTTCAGGCGCATGCATCGCCGCGTTGAACTACAATGTGCTTCACCATATGTACAGCACATGGGCTACGCCAGACCGGCCGTACCCGTATCGAAAGGACCAGCCATGAGCAACGCCTGCAAATTACTCAAAATCTTATCGTTCTTCTTCTTTGTCGTCGGCATTCTGAGCGCAGGCATGGGTGCCACAGCGCTCTTTGCGGGCAGCGCGGCAGGCGATATCACAAGTGCCATAATCGTCTCTTGCGTCGTCGTCATCGTATTGGGCATCGTCGAAATTGTGACCGCCGTCTTTGGCATCCGCGCGGCAAATAATCCCGCCAAGGCTGGCGTTGTTTGGATTTGGTCCATCGTCTGCCTAGCGTGCTCGGCCATCAGCCTGCTTCTCTCCCTGCCCCTCTTGGGTGGGACCGGCTCAAGCATCCCCGATTTTACCGGCCTGATTGTCAGCATTATCTACTTTGTACTCGCCAGCCGCGTCAAAAAAGAGGGCATGGACCGTTTGAGCTAAGTTACATCCGCGTCAATCGCTCAGCGACTCTGGTATATACGCCAATAAAAAGGGCCGATCGCGTAGCAACGCGGTCGGCCCTTTACGTTTGACCAGATAAAACCTGCCAAAATAAACCTGTCCCTTTTTGGCAGGTTGTTAGCTGTGACGGTACTCGGCGATGATGAAGTCGATATCGGTCTGGAGCGTGTCCAAGTTTGCCAGGCGCTCTTTGTCGGCAGGGCGCGTGCGATAGTAGTACGGCGTCATCTGGAACACCGCCTCGATGTCGGCCTGGGTCTGGAGCGTAATATTCGCAGATACCCGCTGCGTTCCGACCAACTCGAGCTCGGTGGTCTTCGGCAGCTTCTCATCGTTAAGGTACGGCGTGTCGTAGAGCACCTCCTTGAGCCCAAAGAGATGACGGGCGCCCGGCACCACGGTGTAGAGCGAGCCCTCTGGCGCCAGCACGCGGGCAAATTCGCGCTCGTTAAAGGGAGCAAAGAGTTCGGTCACCATATCGAAGGCGCCATCGGCCACGGGGATATCCTTCATGTTGGCCACGAAATAGGTCGCATCGCCGCGCTTGGCGGCCAGACGTACCATTTCTTTGCCCAGGTCAAAGCCATAAGCGTCCACGCCCGGCACCGCGCCCATGGCGCTGGTGTAGTAACCCTCGCCGCAGCATATATCGAGCAGCGTCATGGGGCCGTTCGTAGTCGCGGCACGCCCAGACACCTGCTTGCGTACCAGTTCAACCATCGCATCGCGCAACGGTGCATAGTAACCGCGGTTCAGAAAGTCACGACGGCTGCGCGCCTGCGACTTGGGATCACCCATGGAGTCGCCGCTCTTGGACGAGCGCAGCAGATATAGATAGCCCTCGCGCGCACGGTCAAACCGGTGTCCGCCCGCGCATGC
>USLO01000194.1 GCA_900555515.1 uncultured Collinsella sp. | reverse complement strand
TCCAAGGCCGTCGAGAGCGCCCAGCACAAGGTCGAGAGCATCAACTTCTCCATGCGTAAGAGCGTCCTTGAGTACGACGACGTTATGAACAAGCAGCGCCAGGTCATCTACGCCGAGCGCAATAAGATTCTGGACGGCAAGGACCTGACCGACCACATCACCGAGGTCATGCACGATACCGTCTACCGTTGCGTGCAGGAGTTCTGCACCAAGGACAGCCACGAGGGCGAGCGCGACCTGGAGGGCCTTCGCAAGTGGGTTGTGGAGCTCACCGGTCACATCGATACGCCGAAGTTCCCCGACGAGGATTATGAGGCCCTGGCTGCCGATGTCCTGGCTTACGTAGAGAAGTGCTACAACATGAAGGCCGAGCGCTTGGGCGAGGACCTGATGCGCGAGCTCAACACCCAGGTCATGCTGCGCGTCATCGATACCCGCTGGATGAACTACCTGCAGGAGATGGACTACCTCAAGACCGGCATCGGCCTGCGCGGCTTTGGCCAGCGCGACCCGCTGGTTGAGTACAAGACCGAGGCCTACGGCGCGTTCCAGATACTCGTCGATACCATGTATGAGGATTACCTGCGCACGGTTCTGCGCATCGAGATCAAGGCTGCCCCGCGTGCCGTGGAGCACAAGGAGGGGCCCGCGCTCGAGGGCGCGCACTTCTCCGGTCCTGCCGAGGTCGATGGTGACAACGGCGACTCGGTGCTGCGCAAGCAGGCGCAGGTGCAGGCCCGCACGGCTGTCCAGGGTGGTCCGGCTGCCGTCAACAACGGTGGCAAGGTGACCACCTATCGCAAGTCCGAGAGCGACGATCCGTACGTCAACGTGGGCCGCAACGACCCGTGCCCCTGCGGTAGCGGCAAGAAGTTTAAGTACTGCCACGGCAGGAATCGTTAATGGCTGAGGCTTTAGAGGTAACGCCCGCCGAGCTGGACGCGTTTGCGGACCGGCTCGGCGAGGTCGAGTCGTATCTCCATTTGGACGAAAAGCGCACGCGCGTGACCGAGCTCGAGGCCAAAAGTGTTGCCCCTGGCTTTTGGGATGACGCCGACGCCGCCCGTGCCACCATGGAGGAGATTGCGCGCACCAAGGAAGATATCGCTGCCGTGGACACCGCGCGCGGCGAGCTTTCCGATGCCCGCGCCGCGCTGGAGCTTGCCGAGGAGATGGGGGATGACCCCGACGCCGCCGCCCTTCGCGAGGAGGCTGCAGCCACGGCTGAGCGCCTGGCCCGTGCCATCGATGAGCTTGAGCTTTCGAGCTGGTTTACCGGTGAGTTCGATCACGGCGATGCCATTGTGACCATCAAGCCCGGACAGGGTGGTCTGGAGGCGCAGGACTGGACCTTCATGCTCTTTAAGATGTACATGAAGTACTGCCAGCGTCGCGGCTGGAAGGTCACCATCAACGACTGTCCCGCGGCCGAGGTCATCGGCATCGACCGCGCGACCTTTACCGTCGAGGGCAAGGACGCATTTGGCATGCTGCGCGCCGAGGCCGGCGTCCACCGCTTGGTTCGCATTAGCCCCACCGACGACAAGAAGCGCCGCCAGACCACGTTTGCCGGCGTCGAGGTCATCCCCGTGCTACCCGATGATATCGACATCGAGATCAATCCCGACGATATCCGCGTGGACGTGTATCACGCGAGCGGCCCGGGCGGCCAGGGCGTCAACACCACCGACTCCGCCGTACGCGTGACGCATTTTCCCAGCGGCATCGTTGTCACTTGCCAAAACGAGCGCAGCCAGATTCAAAACAAGGCCGCGTGCATGCAGATTCTCAAGGCCCGTCTGTACGAGATCGAGCTCGAGAAGCGCGCCGAGGCGCTCGACGAGATTCGTGGACCCAAGACCACGATCGGGTTTGGCAACCAGATTCGCAGCTACGTGCTCTACCCGTACCAGATGGTCAAGGACCTACGCACGGGCGTGGAGACCAGCAATGTCGAGGCCGTTCTTGACGATGGCGACCTGGACCCGTTTGTTATTGGCTACCATCGCTGGGCCACCGGCAACGCCGATGCAGAAGGCTCGGAGGTCTAAAACATCGGGCAGTTTCAAGCCGATGCTAAGCCCAACGGTTGGACGGGTTTGTATCCAGAATAAACCCTGCGCAGGGGTGGTTTTTGTCCGGCGAATCGGTAGAATTGAATACAAGAAGAAGTTCAAAGCGCATCCGTTTGGGTGCGCTTTTTTGAGGGAGGCAGCATGGCATATCGTCTGGACATCAAGCGCATTCTTTCGATGAACTTCTTTCACGACCTGCCCCAGATTATGTTGGGGTGCGCTCTGGCCGCTATTGCGACCGACCTGTTTTTGATTCCCAACGGCCTTGCTGCCGGTGGCGTTACGGGCCTTGCCACCATTATCCAGGCGGTCGGCGCGGCGCGCGGCCTATCGCTTCCCGTTGGTATTCAGACGATCGTGATGAACGCCTTGCTGTTGTTGGTCGTTATGCGCGAGGGCGGCATGTTCTACGTGGTGCAGACCGCGACGGGCTTTGTGCTGCTGGGCTTCTTTACCGATCTGTTCGCCCCGTTTGTAGCACCTCTGGCGGATGCGGACCTGATGCTCCCTGCCATGTGGGGCGGCATTATTACGGGCATCGGTTACGGCATGGTGTTGCGCGCCGGCGCCAACACCGGCGGCTCGGACACGATTGGCCAAATCATCTCGCGTAACACCTCGCTGCCGGTGGGCTCGACCGTCATGGCGATCGATGTTGCCGTATGCGCGCTATCGGCTCCGGTCTTTTCAATCGAAAACGCACTGTATGCAGGCCTTTCGATGGTCATTAGCGGCTACGTGATCGATGCCGTGGTCGATGGTGGCAACAAACGCCGTATGGTACTCATCATCTCGGACAAGTTCCCTGATATCGCTGCCGATATCATGTATGGCCTGGGTCGTGGTTGTACCAAGTTTAAGGCGACTGGCATGTATTCGGGTGCCGAGAAGCCAGTGGTTATGGTCATCGTGAGCCGTCGAGAGCTCAATACCCTCAAGACGATCGTGCGCGAGCGCGACCCGCGCGCCATCGTGACCGTGGCCGACGTTACGGAAACTTTCGGTGAGGGCTTCAAGGACATTAACGCGTAGGGCCGACTGCGTTCCATCCAAAAGACGTTCACATTGATAAACCG
>USLO01000193.1 GCA_900555515.1 uncultured Collinsella sp. | reverse complement strand
TAGCAGTTACCGTGGACCTCGGCCCACTCAACAAACTCACCGTTTGCCACGCGGCGGTCGAACTCCTCGCGCGTCAGAAAAAAGTAGTTGACGCCGTCGACCTCACCTTTGCGTGGTGCTCGCGTGGTAGCCGAAACCGTCAGGCCCAGGTTCGAGCGGCGCTCGCGCACACGAGTGACGAGCGTGCCCTTGCCTGCGCCTGACGGTCCAGAAATCACAAAGAGCTTGGAATCCTGAGCGCTCACTTATTTGGTCAGCTGCTCGAGGAGCTGCTCGCGCTGACGGACGCCGAGGCCCTGGACGCGACGGGTAGCGGAGATACCGAGCTCCTCCATGATCTTGGCGGCCTTGGCCTTGCCATAACCAGGGAGAGACTCGATGAGAGTGGAAACCTTCATGCGGGAAGCGATGGGATCATCGGAGTTGAGCACGGACTCGAGGGACTTCTCGCCCTTCTTGATCTGCTCGCGAAGCTCAGCGCGGGCGTGACGTGCGGCAGCAGCCTTCTCAAGAGCCTGCTTGCGCTGCTCATCGGTAAGCTGAGGGAGTGCCATTCGTACCTCCAAATAGTTGGGTTATATCTGATTCAATAATTGGCATTTTAGCACGTAGAACGTACAAAATGCCCAATCGCGGCTCCATAGGTTAGACGATACCCGCAAAAAGTGCAATATACTGCGCCCAAAGTTAAGCCCCTGACCTGCGATTCCACACAAAGGATGGGAAAGTTTTCGCAGGCACAGGGGCTATTTTGTGCTAATGAGACCCAAAAGTGGTGACTTAGGGGAATCTTTTACGCGACGTTTTCGACCAGCTCGGCGACGATGGCGTCAAAGGCGGCAACCGGATCGTCGGCGCCGGTGATGGGACGGCCCACCACAATGTGACTTGCGCCGCGCTCGATAGCCTGGGAAGGCGTCGCCACGCGGGACTGGTCACCAAGAGCGGCGCCCACCGGACGCACACCCGGAGTCACGATCAGGGCATCAGGACCCAGCAGCTCACGCATGTCGTGAGCCTCCATCGGCGAGCACACGATGCCATCGATGCCGTTGGCCTGAGCGAGCTTTGCCAGGCGGGCGGCCTCCTCGGCCACAGGCGACTCGACGCCGATCTCGCTCAAGGCATCCTGATTCATGCTCGTGAGCACGGTGATGGCGACGAGCTTGGCGCGGTCCTCGCGCGCCTCCTCGGCACCCTCGCGGCAGGCAGCGAGCATGGCGCCCGAACCCAAGCCGTGAACCGAGAGCAGGTCGGCACCGGCAAGCGAGGCCGAACGGGCGGCACCGCGAACCTGATGTGGAATGTCATGGAACTTAAGGTCAAGGAAGACCTTAAAGCCCAGGTCCTTAAAGGTCTTGACGATCTCGGGGCCCTCAGCGTAATAGAGCGTCATACCAACCTTGAGCCAGGCGGCATGGCCCGAAAGCTCGTGGGCGAGCTCGAGCGCACGCTCACGATCGCAGTCGAGGGCGACGATTACGCGGTCGCGGGCATCGGTCTCTAGCATTCGAAAGCACCTACCAGCTCGTTGATGTCCTTTACGCCCTGGGACTCGGCCCAGGCCTGGAGCTCATGCGCGATCTTGAGCGAAGCGCACGGATCGACGAAGTTGGCCATACCGACCGACACGCAGGTGGCGCCGGCCAGGATAAACTCAGCCGCATCCTCACCGGTCATGACACCGCCGACACCGTTGATGGGGATATCGACGGCCTGGGCAACCTCCCAGACCATGCGCACGGCGATGTGGTGGCACAGCGGGCCCGAAAGGCCGCCCTTGGGCTTGGCTACGCGGGACTTGCGGGTATGGACGTCGATGGCCATGCCCTGAATGGAGTTGATGACCGAAAGGCCGTCGGCGCCGGCGGCCTCGAGGGCCTTGGCGATCTCGGCGACGTTGACCGGTGCCATCTTCACGAACAGCGGCTTATCGGTCACCTTGCGGCAGGCAGCCATAACGGAAGAGGCGCCCTCGGGCGTGGAGCCCATGGCGGCACCGCCGGCGGCAATATTGGGGCAGCTCACGTTGATCTCGTAGCCGGCAGCCCAGGGGCACAGCTCGACATACATCTCGAGCGCGCGGACAAACTCGTCAACGGAGTGGCCGGCAACCTGACAGATGACCTGGCAGCCGTCCTTGGACAGCTGTTCGAGCCACGGACCGGACTCGCGGGCAAAGGCAGCCACGCCGGGGTTCTGAAGGCCCACGGAGTTGATCATACCGCCGGGAATCTCTGCCATGCGGGGCGCGGGATTGCCGGGCCAGGGCTCGGCTGCGCAACCCTTGGTGGTGATGGCGCCCAGCTGGGAAACATCAAAGAAGTTCTGGAACTGCCAACCGTAGCCAAAGGTACCGGCTGCGGTGTTGATGGGGTTCTGCATCTTGACGCCGCCGAAATCGACGGCCATGTTCACGGTACCCACTAGAAGACCACCACCTTGGAAGCATCGAACACGGGGCCGCACATGCAAGCACCCTTCATACCGTCGACCGTCTCGACATTGCAGGTGTTGCAGGCGCCAAAGCCACAGCTCATCATGCGCTCAAGCGACACCTCGCAGTACGCACCGGCCTCGGCGGCAGCGGCGGCGACTTTCTTCATCATGACAGCGGGGCCGCAGCTGGCGACGTAGTCGTAGCCGCCCTCGCCGAGCAGCTCGGCGGCAGGATCGGTGCAAAAACCGTGCGTGCCGAGCGAGCCGTCGTCGGTGCAAACGTTGACCGTGGCGCCCAGCGCGCGGAACTCATCGACACCCACGGCCTTGGAAGCGGTGCCAAAGCCCAGGCACACGTCAACATCCACGCCCTGCTCGGCAAGCATACCGGCAAGACACAGCACGGGCGGAACACCGATGCCGCCAGCAACGAGCAGCGTCTTCCTGGTGCCCTCGGGCACAAGCCAGCCGCGGCCGCCAGGGCCCAGCAGATTAGAGGTGGAACCGGGGGCCATCTGCGACAGACGACGGGTGTCGTCGCCCACGACGGCGTACCACAGCTCGACGGTGCCGGCCTGGGCGTCGGCGCGATAGAAGCTCAGGGGCACGCGAAGCAGCGAGGACGCATCGCCGGGCACGGCAATGTTCACAAACTGACCGGGCTTGAGCGCACTTGCAAGCTTGGGGGCCGAGATGACGAGCGAGAAGATGCCGTCGGCGATCTCCTGGTTCGAGACGACCTCGAAGTCGTGCATGCGTGCAGTGGAAGGTGT
>USLO01000192.1 GCA_900555515.1 uncultured Collinsella sp. | reverse complement strand
GTAATGCCGCCCGCCTCGCCGGCAGCGACGCCGGTGTGACGGATGGCATCGAGCAGCGACGTCTTGCCGTGGTCGACGTGGCCCATGACGGTGACGACCGGGGCACGCGGCTTAAGGTCGGCGGGATCGTCGTAGAACGAGAAGGTGTTCTCCTCCTCGGGGGTGATGATCTTGATCTGACGGCCCAGGTCGTCGGCAACGAGCTCGACGAGGTCGTCGGACATGGACTGCGTCATGGTGAGCGGCGTACCCAGCAGGAACAGGCGCTTAATGATGTCGTTGGCCGGAACGTCGAGCGCCTCGGCAAGCTCCTGGACGGTAACGCCCTGGGAGACCTTGATGGCGTCGAGGTCCTCGGGGTTCACACCCTGGGCCAGCGCCTCCTCTATCTTGCGCTCCTCCTGAGCCTTGGCAGCCTCGCGCTCGCGCTTCTCCTTGCGCTTCTTGCGGCGACCGGTGGACTCGCGAGAGGCCTCCTCGACGGCAGCACGAGCCTCCTCGAGCACCTTCTCGCGGCTGTACTCCTCGGCCTCGCGAGCCATGCGGCTGTAGTGGTCCTCTTCGTTGTTGTGACCGCCCTTGCGCTTCTTGCCCTTGCCCTGCTTGTCGGGGTTGGGGAAGTCCATGCCGGCAGCGACGTTGTTGCTGGCGTTGGTGCGATGGCTGTGCGGACGGCTCTCGGAGGCGTTGCGCTCGGAGTTGTTGTCTGAGGCGTTGCGATCGTTACGACGGCCACCGCGGCGGTCGTTGTTGCCGCCACGACGGTTACCGCGCTCTGCGGCGCGCTCGGCCTTGGCCTTGTCCTCGGCGTCCTTCTTCTCCTTGAGCACGGTCTCCTGTGCGGCGATCTGATCGAGCAGCGAACGGAAGCGCGAACCGGAGTCGGAAGCGGGAACGGCGCGGCGCTGGGCCTCGCGGGCAGCCTCCTCCTTCTCGCGGGCAAGGCGCTCCTGCTCGGCCTTCTTCTTGGCCTCGGCCTCGGCGCGGGCAGCCTCCTCGGCAGCCTGGGCTGCGGCAAACTGGCGGCGCTCCTCCTCGCGTGCCTTCTCGGCGGCGATGCGCTCGCGCTCGGCCTCGGCGGCGCGTGCGGCCTCCTCGGCAGCAGCTGCCTGCTCCTCGGCCTGCTTGGCGGCCTCGACTTCCTGAGCGCGGGCCTCGATCACCGAGGCGAGCTGCTTGCGGACCATGGCGACATAAGCGTCCTCCAAGGTGGAGGAAGCGGACTTAGCGGGAATCTTCATATCGGCGAGATGACCCATCAGTTCCTTGGAGGTCATGCCGAACTCTTTGGCCAGGGTGGACACACGGACTTTTGCCATATGACTTCACCTACCCTTTCTGGCACCTTGGGTGCCTAGAGACTGAACGAGCGTGGGAGACGCGCCGGGACCCGCCCGGCGCGACCGCGCGCTAGATCAGGTCCTCCGCATCATCGAAGGCGTCGGTGTCGTGGACACCGCAGAAACGGGAGCCGGGACGAGCCTGGTTGCGGCACTGGATGCCGTCCTCGGACACGTACTCGCAGCGGCGGACGTCCTCGTCCTCCTCGTCACCGATCAGGTCGGCGGCGGGCTCCTCGTGAACGGGAACGTTCTTGAGGATGTCGGCGGCAAGCGTCTCGGACTTGATGTCGATGTGCCAGCCGGTCAGGCGCGCGGCGAGGCGGGCGTTCTGGCCCTCCTTGCCGATGGCGAGGGACAACTGGTCGTCGGGCACGATGACGCCGGCGTAGGCCTTCTCCTCGTCGATGAGGACGCGGGTGACCTTAGCGGGCGACAGGGCGTTGGCGACGTAGACGGCAGGATCGGCATCCCACAGGATGACGTCGACGCGCTCGCCACGGAGCTCGCCCACGACAGCGCGAACACGGCTGCCCTTGGGGCCGACGCAGGCGCCCACGGGATCCAGACGGTCGTCGAGCGAGTGGACGGCAACCTTGGAGCGCTGGCCGGGCTCACGGGCGATCGACTTGATTTGGACGGTGCCCTCATAGATCTCGGGCACCTCCTGCTCAAACAGACGACGCATGAGCTCGGGGTGGGTACGGGAGATGACAATCGGCGGACGGCTGTGCTCGCCACGAACCGGCTGCAGGTTGGAATTGGGGTCGCGAACGTCGATGATCACGGCCTTGATGTGCTGGTTGTGCAGGTAGCGCTCGCCCATCGGACGCTCGTTACGCTCGTTCTCGTAACGACGCTGATCAAAGTGCGGCAGCTCGGCCTCGACGCCCTCGCGGATCTTGACGATCGTGAAGTCGGGCGTGGACTGCAGCACGGTACCGCTGATGAGGTCACCGATGCGGCCGGAGAACTCCTCGTAGATCTGCTCGCGGGCGGAGTTGCGCACGATGGCGTTGATCTCGGCCTTGGCGTGCTGGGCGGCGATGCGGCTCGTATTCTTGGGGGTGACGTCGATCTCCTCGAACTCGGTGAAGTTGCCCTCCTCGTCCATGGAATCGTCAATCGGCTCCAGACGGTAGACGTAGATCTTGCCGGTGGTGCGGTCGATGGTCACCTTGGCGCCCCACTCAAGATGCAGGATCTCGGCATAGCTCTTGGCGAGCGACTGCTCCAGGCGGTCGATCAGGTAGAGCTGGTCGATGTGCTTCTCCTGGCAAAGCTCCATCAGGGCGGACATCATGTCGGATGCTGCCATCTTACTTTCCTTCCTTCGCGGGCTTGAAGTCGTAGGTGGGCTTCAACTTGCACTTTTTAACATCAGAGAAATCGAGGGTAACGGACTCGCCGCCCTCGAGCTCGAGGGTCACGTTCGTCTCGGTGGCGGCGGCAATCTTGCCGGCGTACTTGCGACGGCCCTCGGTGGCGGTGGAGGTGAGCTCGCAGTTCTCGCCCACAAAGCGGGCAAAGTCGCACGGGCGGCGTAGCGGGCGCGCCATGCCCGGGCTCGACACCTCGAGCGTATAGCTCGAAGAGATAGGGTCAAGCTCCTCGATCACATCGCCGACCCACTTGGTGTTGGCCGTGACGTCGTTGAGCGAAAGGCTCTGACCCTCGGCACCCTCGATACGCACGCGCACGCAGGGGGCCTTGGTGGCACCCACGAGCTCGACGTCGACGATGTCGACATCGTGCTGGGGAGCGACGGCCTCGAGCGCGTCGATGATCGCCTGCTCGGTCTTGGTCTTGACCATTGCGGCACCTCCATCCATACAAAAAAGAAGCGGGGCCGAAACCCCACTTCTTTCAATTACAACTTCATTTGCAA
>USLO01000191.1 GCA_900555515.1 uncultured Collinsella sp. | reverse complement strand
TGGTATCGTTGGACGGGCGCCTTGCCACAGGATCACCTTCACCCTTGCGAGATTTGAATAGCGTGAATGTCGGCCCGAGCGGAAACACGCCCCGCACCGAGGCCCGCTATCGTGGGACGCATGTTAACGTACTCTACTTTTTCAATCCGCAACTCTTCTGCTTTATAAGTCCATACGGCAGTACCGTTCACGGCTGTATTTCTACCGATTACCAGATTCTCAAAAAGTGACAAGAGTTGTGTTATGAGTACGTTAACATAGCCCGTAACGTGCGGCATCGTGAACACTTGGTTCATGCCGCTTCAAGTTGTTAACGTACTCATAACGGCGCAAAACTTACCCGTACGCGCCAAGGAAAGGACTCCGATGACCACCCCCGACGAAAAGACACTCGCCACGCTCACCAAGCTGTTTGAGGAGGAGTTTGGGCCCATCGGCGATCGCCAGGTGCTCTATGTGCACGCGCCCGGCCGCTCCGAGATCAGTGGCAACCACACCGACCACGAGGGTGGCCACGTCATCGCCGGCTCGCTCGATGTCGCCGTCGACGGCATTGCCGTGTCAACCGACTCCAACAAGGTCCGCGTCGCCGACGAGGGCTACCCCACGTTTGAGATTACCCTCGACACGCTGAATGTTCAGGAGTCCGAGAAGGGCACGTCCGCAAGCCTCGTGCGCGGTATGGCCCACGAGATCGCAGCGCTTGGTGTTGAGCCCAAGGGTTTCGACTTCGCCTTTACCTGCTCCGTCCCCTCGGGCGGCGGTCTTTCGAGCTCCGCTGCTGTCGAGGCGGCATACGGCCGCGCTATGGAGACGCTTTGGGGCGCGCCCGCGATTGAGCCCGTCGCACTCGCGCAAATGAGCCAGCGCACCGAGAACAACTACTATGGCAAGCCCTGCGGTCTTATGGACCAGGCCGCCGTTTGCTTGGGTGGCCTCGCCTACATGGACTTTGAGGACCAGGCTCAGCCTAAAACCCAGAAGCTCGAACTCAACTTTGAGGATCACGGCTATGCGCTCGTGCTCGTTAAGGTTGGTGCCGACCACGTGGCCGCCACCGACGATTACGCTGCCGTTCCGCGCGAGATGCAAGACGTCGCCGCCGAGTTTGGCAAGGCACGCCTATGCGAGGTAAACGTGGCCGACTTTGACGCCAAACTCCCCGAGCTGCGCGCCAAGCTGGGCGACCGTGCCTGCCTGCGCGCCGTTCACTACTGGTACGAGAACGGCTTGGTCGACAAGCGCTGGGCAGCCCTGAACGCCGGCGACATCGACCAGTTCCTGGTCCTGACGCGCGAGTCCGGCGCCAGCTCCGCCATGTACCTGCAGAATGTCGTAGCCAAGCTGGGCCCCGAGCAGCCTTCCATGTATGCCCTGGCGCTGGCCGAGCACGTGCTCGACGGCCGCGGCGCCGTCCGTATCCACGGCGGCGGCTTTGGTGGCACCATCCAGGCCTTCGTGCCGCTCGACCTGGTCGACACCTTCATCGCCAAGATGAACGGCTGGCTGGGCGAGGGCTCTGCCCGCCACTACGCAATTTCTGACAAGGGGGCTTACGCGGCATGGCTGTAATGACTGACGTGCGCGAGGCTGCGCAGAACCTGATCGAGTACGCTATCCACCGATCGATGATCGGACAGGACGACCGCATCTGGGCCTACAACACCATTCTGGAGTGCATCGGCGCCACGGGCCCCGCGCTCGACATGGCCTGGGCACTGCAGACCGAGAAGCTCTCGCTCTTGCACCCCGATATCCTGCCCGACTTTGACCTTGAAGGCACGCTCGCCGCGCTTGCCGAGGCCGCCGTTGCCAACGGCGCCGCCGAGGACACGGCGTCGGGCCGCGACCGCATCGCCATGCGCATCATGGGCGCGCTCATGCCGAGGCCTTCGGTTGTAAACGAGGAGTTCAACGGCCGCATGGGCGTCAACGAGCCCCGCGCCGCGACCGACTGGTTCTACGGTCTGTGCTGCGACGCCGGCTACGTGCGCCGCGCCGCCATCGCGCGCAATATCAAATGGAACACCCCCACCAACTGGGGTGACCTGGAGATCACTATCAACCTGTCAAAGCCCGAAAAGGACCCGCGCGATATCGCCGCGGCAGGTGCAGCCAAGAACACGGGCGAGAAGTATCCCGCCTGTCAGCTGTGCATCGAGAACGAGGGCTACCCCGGACGCTCCGCCGCGGCCGACAGCGGCGCTCATCCCGCCCGTCAGAACCTACGCGTTATTCCCATTCAGCTCAACGGCGAGCGCTGGGGCTTCCAGTACAGCCCGTACGCGTACTTTAACGAGCACTGCATTGCTATGAGCTCCGAGCATCGTCCGATGCACGTCGACCGCAAGGGTCTGACCTGCCTGCTCGATTTTGTGGACCTGTTCCCGCACTACTTTATTGGCTCCAACGCCGACCTGCCCATCGTGGGCGGCTCGATCCTGTCGCACGACCACTTCCAGGGTGGCGCGCACGAGTTCCCTATGATGCACGCCGCCGAGGTCTCGCAGTTTAGCGTGCCCGGTTTTGACCAGGTCAGCGGTACCGTGCTGCAGTGGCCGCTCTCGGTGCTGCGCTTGCGCTCGCACGACCGCGCCCAGCTGCTCGACGCTGCCGAGAAGATTATCCTCGCCTGGCGCGAGTGGACCGATGCGTCCGTGGGCGTTATCGCGCGCACAGCCAATGGCGTGGCGCACAACACCGTGACGCCCGTCATCCGCCGCGTCGACTCTCGCGGCAACGCCGGCGGCGAGATCTACGAGGCCTACCTGGCGCTTCGTTGCAACATCACGACCGACGAGCATCCGCTGGGCGTATTTCACCCGCATGCCGAGTATCACCATATTAAAAAGGAGAACATCGGCCTGATCGAGGTCATGGGCCTGGCCATTTTGCCGCCGCGCTTGGTTCCCGAGCTCGGCGCTGTCCGCGAGCACTTGCTGGCAGCCAAGGCCGATGCCAGCTACGACCTTGCCGGCGCGCTCGAGGGCGACGACCTTTGCCGAAGCCACGCCGCATGGGCCGAGGACGTCTTTGCCCGCCGCGCCTACGAGCTTACTGCCGATAACGCCATCGACATCCTGCACGAGGAGGTCGGCGTGGTATTTGGCCACGTGCTCGACAACGCCGGCGTCTTTAAGTGGGACGAGGCAGGCCGCGCCGCCCAACAGCGCTTTATCGACTCGCTGTAGCACGCGAGCTCGAACGCACGCACTTAACAAATAGCGCCTACACGACCGCGGCG
>USLO01000190.1 GCA_900555515.1 uncultured Collinsella sp. | reverse complement strand
TCCCCATCAACCACGGGCCAACCTCCTAGCAACAAAAAAGCGACTCCTCCCAAAAGAAGAGCCGCAACCAGCATATATCAGAAAGAACCGTTCCAACGCCAAACCGCCCTCACAACCAAGGCGGGCAGGAGCGAAGCGACTGCCAAAGGGATAGAACCCAACCGAGGTCCCGTTGTGCGGGAGCCCCGGGGAGGGCAAATATATAAGGTCGATCGCGAGTTCCGCACGAGCCGGAGAGCACTTAATGTGCTCTCCGTGCGAGTCAGGACTGTCCGAGCAGGCGACCTTATATATTTGCCCTCCCCGGGGCTCCTCGCCCGAACCCCTCAGCTAGTTCTTCAGCGAGTTCAGCGGCGCCGGGAATCGACCACCACGGTGGGCAAGCACGGTGCCGGCGTTGGGGTTCACCGGCATGATGGGCGCACGGCCAAACAGGCCGCCATACTCGACGCAGTCGCCCACGCCCTTGCCGATGGCAGGGATCACGCGCACGGCCGTGGTCTTGTTGTTGATGACGCCGATGGCCATCTCGTCGGCGATGATGCCGGCGATGGTCTCGACCGGGGTGTCACCGGGGATGGCGATCATGTCCAGGCCGACGGAGCACACGCAGGTCATGGCCTCGAGCTTCTCGAGGGAAAGCGCGCCGGCTTCGACGGCGGCGATCATGCCGGCGTCCTCGGACACGGGGATAAAGGCGCCGGAGAGACCGCCCACGCTGGAACTGGCCATGACGCCGCCCTTCTTGACGGCATCGTTGAGCATGGCGAGCGCGCAGGTCGTGCCGGGGCCACCGCAGGTGCCCACGCCGATGATCTCGAGGATGCGCGCGACGGAGTCGCCGATGGCAGGCGTGGGAGCCAGCGACAGGTCGACAATGCCCTTCTCGACACCCAGACGATGGGCGGCCTCGCGGCTCATGAGCTCGCCGGCACGGGTGATCTTAAAGGCGGTCTGCTTGATCTTTTCGGCGACTTCCATCATCGATGCGGAATCGGGCAGCGTCTCCAGGGCTGCGGCCATAACGCCGG
This sequence comes from uncultured Collinsella sp., assembly GCA_900555515.1. Lineage (GTDB taxonomy): Bacteria > Actinomycetota > Coriobacteriia > Coriobacteriales > Coriobacteriaceae > Collinsella. The sequence goes on along the minus strand of USLO01000190.1, from coordinate 2,242 downwards.
GGCCCGAGACGCCTACGTTGATGACGGCGTCGGCCTCGCCACCGCCGTGGACGGCGCCCGCCATAAACGGGGAGTCCTCGACCATATTGGCAAAGCAGACAAATTTGGAAGCGCCGACGGAGTCCTGGTCGGCCGTGAGTTTAGCGGCATCGATGATGGTCTGGGCGGCCATAAGCACGGCGTCCATGTTGATACCGGCGCGCAGGCTGGCGACGTTGACGCTGGAGCAGACGCGGCTCGTGGTGGCGAGCGCCTGGGGGATGGACTGGATGACGCGACGGTCGGCGTCGCCGATGCCCTTCTGGACGAGCGCGGAGAAGCCGCCCAGGTAGTCGATGCCGAGCGTCTCAGCCGCGCGGTCGAGGGCATGCGCGATGGGGGTGAGGTCCTCATCCTTGCAGCACGCGGCGATCTGCGCCACCGGGGTGACGGAAACGCGCTTGTTGACGATGGGGATACCGTACTCGCGCTCGAGGTTCTCGGCGGTCTCGACCAGATGCTCAGCCGTGTGCGTCACGTGGTCGTAGATCTTCGTGCACATGCGGTCGAGGTTCTCGTCACCGCAACCCATGAGCGAAACACCCATGGTGATGGTCCTGATGTCGAGGTTCTGCTCCTCAACCATGCCGCGGGTTTCCGCGATTTCTGCGGGCGTGATCGCCATCCTTGCGCTCCTATCTGCCAAAACGAGCATAGTCTTATCTATTCTAACGTGCCGCACGTGCCAAGTGGCGCATGCGGCACGTTTTGGTGCTCGGTTGTTTCCGTTGTGTTACTGCCCAAAGACCTCTTCGGCGATGCGAGCGCTTTCGGCGGCGTCCTTGGCGTAGTAGTCCGCGCCGATCTGCTTGGCGTATTCGGGGGTGAGTACGGCGCCGCCTACGATGATCTTGACGCCCGGAACCTCGGCATGAAGCAGCTTGATGGTCTCCTCCATGGCGACGACCGTGGTAGTCATAAGCGCCGAGAGGCCGACGAGTTTGATATCGCGCTCCTTGACGGTCTTGAGCACCTCTTGCGGATCGACGTCGCGGCCCAGGTCAAAGACGGTGTAGCCGTAGTTGTCGAGCAGCATTTTGACGATGTTCTTGCCAATATCGTGGATGTCGCCCTTGACGGTGGCCACGCAGATCTTGCCCTTGTCGGCAATCTCGCCGGCGGGCATCAGGCGTTTGATGGTGTCGAAGCCCACGCGTGCGGCCTCGGCCGAGGCCATGAGCTGCGGCAAGAAGAACTTGCCCTGGTCAAAGAGGACGCCAACCTCGTCGAGGGCGGGGATAAAGTGATTGTTGATGAGGTCCATGGCGTCGTGGTCTGCCAGCAGACGCTCGGTCTCGGCAGCGATCTCGCCTTTGCGGCCCGAGACGACCATGCGACGAATCGGGTCGTCGTTGCCGTCGGTGCCGGCGGTGCCAGCAGCGGGCACGGCATCACTCGATGCGGCCTGAGCTGCTGCCGGGTTTGCGGCGATCTTATACGGATCGGTCCAGCCGGCGTAGCGCTCGATGTATCCGGTCGAGCCCTCGTCCTCAACGCTCAGGACGCGATAGCTGTAGACGGTATCCATAAAGCGCTTGGAGCCCGGGTTCATGATGGGGGCGTCCAGGCCCGCGCCGAAGGCGGCGGCCAAAAAGACCGAACCCAGCAGCGGGCGGGCAGGCAGGCCAAAGCTGATGTTCGACACGCCGAGCGCGCATTTGACGCCCAGGCGCTCCTTGCACAGGGACATGGCGCGCAGGATCTGCTCGGCCTGGCGCTGGTTGGTCGAGGCGGTCATGACCAGGCAGTCGATGAGGATGCGGTCCGGTCCGATGCCGTAGCGGGCGGCCTCGGCCACGATGCGCTCGGCGATGGCGAAGCGAGCCTCGGCGGTATCGGGGATGCCGCCTTCGTCGAGCGTAAGGCCGACAACGTTGGTGCCGTAGTGGGCGACCAGCGGAAAGATCTCATCCATGATCTGCTGCTTGCCATTGACCGAGTTGATGATGGGCTTGCCGGCGTAGCGACGTACGGCGGCCTCGACGGCGGCGGGGTCGGTGGAGTCGATCTGTAGCGGCAGCAGCGTGGAGCCTTGGAGCTGCTCGGTGGCCTGTTGGATAATCTTGACCTCGTCGATCTCGGGCAGGCCCACGTTAACGTCCAGGATGTCGGCGCCCTGCTCCTGCTGGCTGATGCCCTGGCTCACGACGTAGTCCAGGTCGCCGTCGCGCAGGGCCTGCTGCAGGCGCTTTTTGCCGGTGGG
>USLO01000189.1 GCA_900555515.1 uncultured Collinsella sp. | reverse complement strand
GATAAAGCCGTAGCGCTTGGACATCTCGCCCGTGCCGGCAGACACCAGGTCGATCGGGCCCCAGGTGGTGTAGCCCAGCAGGTCAACGCCGTCCTCGGTCACCGCATCGCGCATCGCGGCAATATGCTGGCGCAGGAAGTCGATACGGTAGTCGTCATTGATGGAGCCATCCTCCTCGACAACATCCTTGGCGCCCAGACCGTTCTCGACCACAAACAGCGGTTTCTGATAACGGTCGTACAGGTCGTTAAGGGTAATACGGAAGCCCAGCGGATCGATGGCCCAGCCCCACTGGCTCTCCTGCAGGTAGGGATTCTTGGCGCCGGCGAAGGCGTTGCCCTGGGTGCGCTCGACATCGGGGTTATCGACACCGGCGGAGCAACGGGTGCTGTAATAGCTAAAGCTGATGAAGTCGACGGTGTTGGCGGCCAGGATCTCGCGGTCCTCGTCCGTCATGCCCACATCGATTCCCAGACGCTCGAGCTTCTTGACGGCATAGGCCGGATAGTAGCCACGGCTCTGGACGTCGACGAAGAAATAGTTGCTCTGGTTGTCAAGCTGCGCCTGGCGCACATCGCCCGGACGGCAGCTGTAGGGGTAGTAGCTACCTGCGGCAAGCATGCAGCCGATCTTGACCTCGGGGTCAATCTCGTGGGCGATCTTGGTTGCCCACGCGCTGGCGACGAGCTCGTTGTGGGCGGCCAGGTACTCGACGGCCTCCTTGTTCTCGCCCTCCTCAAAGACCAGACCGGCACCCATAAACGGCAGGTGCAGGATCATATTGATCTCGTTAAAGGTAAGCCAATACTTCACCAGACCCTTGTAGCGGGTTAAGATCGTGGTTGCGAGGTTCTTGTAGAAGTCGATGAGCTTGCGGTTGCGCCAGCCGCCATACTCCTTGATAAGGTGAATCGGGCAGTCGAAGTGCGTGATGGTCACGAGCGGCTCGATACCGTGCTTTTGGCACTCGCGGAATACGTCCTCGTAGAAGGCCAGGCCGGCCTCGTTGGGCTCGGTCTCGTCGCCGTTGGGGAAGATGCGGGTCCATGCCAGGCTCATGCGGAAGGTCTTAAAGCCCATCTCAGCAAAGAGGGCGATGTCCTCCTTGTAATGGTGATAGAAATCGATGCCGGTCTGCGCAGGATAGTAATAGCCGTCCTCGAAGTCGAGCATCTTGCGCTGGCCGGAAACCACCGCATAGCGCTCGGGGCCGTGCGGAGCCACGTCCACGTTGGCAAGGCCGCGGCCGTCCACGTCGTAGGCGCCCTCGCACTGGTTGGCAGCCGTTGCGCCGCCCCACAGGAAGTCATTACGGAAAGCCATGTATCAACCCCTTCGCACGCTGTTGTCATAGGTTCAGTATCCCTGCAAACAACGCGTCGCTCAACGGCAACGGCACGGGCCGATACTTCTTTTCGCACACGGCGGCCCAGCAGCCGCCCCCGTCTGACACTTTCTGATACCGCCGCCCCAAACCACCACAAAGGGGACAGGCACCTTTGTGGCGGCTTGGGCCCGGTTTGTCTCGATCTGTAACAGGTAGACCGCCAAAACCGGGCTTGGCGTTACAGATTGAGATTGTTCGGTCTGTCCCTGCAGTTTGTCTCGATCTGTAACAGGTAGAGACGATTTAGCCCGCTAGATGTTACAGATCGAGACAGAAGATTCTAGTCGCAGGTGATGTCGAGGTTTTGCCGACGAGGCCTACGTAACCGCCTTCGCTCAGCAATTCATTTGACTGAATAGGAAAGAAAGGAAAAAATAGGAAAAAAAGGAAAGGAGACTTATGACTGAAACCATCTTCTCCCCCTCATTTGGAAATCGCCCGTCCTATCTGGTGGGTCGCGGGAACGTGATTTCGACATTCATCTCCGGTCTTGAGCAGGAGCCGGGCAATCGAGACCGAGCCATGCTCATGCTCGGCCAGCGAGGCAGCGGCAAGACGGTTCTTCTGTGGGAACTTGCCGACCGCGCACGCAAGCTCGGTTTTGTTGTCGCCACACCCACCGTAGCCTCCGAAGATATGCTTGAGCGCATTGTTGAAAAAATCCAAGAAGCAGGCGAGCCTTATGTCAGCAAGCGTCATCTCCCCAAACTTTCTGGCGGTAGCTTGAGCGTCTTCGGCTTCTCAGCCGGTCTCGAGTTCACACGCGATGTGCAGGAGACCAAGAGTTTCCAGTTCAAACTCACGCAGCTGGCGCGCAAGCTGACCGAGCAGGGGCACGGCATCCTCATCCTTATCGATGAGCTCCAAGCTAATTCACCTGAGATTAGACAGCTCGTCACCGCCTATCAAGAGCTGGTCGGTGAGGGACTCAACGTCGCGCTTGTTATGGCAGGTCTCCCGGGAGCCGTCTGTGCAACGCTCAATGACCGCGTGCTGACATTTCTCAACCGCGCTCGCAAGGTCACGCTCGAACCGCTTTCAGTCGGAGATGTCGATGCCTATTATCAGCGGGCTTTCGAAGAGCTCGACCTTGATATTCCAGGCGATCTTCGCCTCCGTGCCGCTCGCGCAACCCAAGGCTCGCCCTATATGCTGCAGCTCATCGGCTATAACATCGGCAATCGCTGCAAGACAGGAGAACACGTAACGCCAGAGCAAGTCGACGGAGCTATCGAAGCGTCAAAAGCCGATTTCGAAAACGATGTTTGTGAAACGACGCTCGCCGCGCTATCGGACCAAGACGTCGCGTTTCTCGACGCAATGACTGATGACGAAGACGCCGTTTCGCGCATTTCCGATGTAGCGAAACGTATGTCAGTCACACCCGACTATGCGCAAAAGTATCGCCGGCGCCTCATCGACGCCGGCGTAATCGAACAGGCGCGCCGCGGTTACGTGCGTTTCGCCGTTCCATATATGGCTGACTATCTGCGTAGCCAACTCTAGGCAGCCACCGCAATGGGGACAGGCACCTTTGTGGTGGTTTGGGCCCGTTTTGTCTCGATCTGTAACAGCTAGGCCGTCAAAACCGGGCCTGGTGTTACAGATCGAGATCTTTCGGGCAGCCCCTGCAGTTTGTCTAAATCTGTAACAGGTAGAGACGATTTGGCCCGCCAGATGTTACATATCGAGACAGAAGATTCTAGTCGCAGGCGATGTCGAGGTTCTTGCCAATGAGGCCTACGTAGCCGCCCTCGGCAGCCTTGGGGCTGTCGGCGTGGCAGAGAACCCACTTGTCTGCCTTCCAGTAGCAGTAGCTGTCACCGGCGGCAGGCATGTCGGCCGCGACCTCGGGGCGCGGGCCGTTGGTGCCGGCGGGAAGCGCCACCATCACCTGGAAGCCACCGTCGTCGACCATGCACGGC
>USLO01000188.1 GCA_900555515.1 uncultured Collinsella sp. | reverse complement strand
GCCAAGCGCATGGAGGTCGGCGCCGTCGTGGGCGCTACCCCGGCAAACCACGTGCGCCGCGAGTGCCCCGCCCCCACCGACAAGATCATCCTGCTGGGCGGCCGCACCGGCCGTGACGGCATCGGCGGCGCCACCGGCTCCTCCAAGACCCAGAACACCGAGTCCATCGAGACCTCGGGCGCCGAGGTCCAGAAGGGCAACGCCCCGGTCGAGCGCAAGCTGCAGCGTCTGTTCCGCCGCGGCGACGCCTGCCGCCTGATCAAGCGCTGCAACGACTTTGGCGCCGGCGGCGTCTCGGTCGCCGTAGGCGAACTTGCCGACGGCCTGTATGTCGACCTGGACACCGTGACCAAAAAGTACGACGGCCTAGACGGCACCGAGCTCGCCATCTCCGAGTCCCAGGAGCGTATGGCCTGCGCCGTCGCCGACGGTGACGTCGAGGAGTTCATGGGCTACGCCGCCGAGGAAAACCTGGAGGCGACCGTTATCGCCGAGGTTACCGCCGAGCCGCGCATGCGCATGGCCTGGAACGGTGTCGCCATCGTCGACCTATCCCGCGAGTTCCTCAACTCCAACGGTGCGCCCAAGCACCAGGTCGCCCACGTGTGCGCCCGCAGCGTGTGGCAGCCCAGCTGGGCCGGCACCACGCTTGCCGAGCGCATGACCTCGCTTGTCACCGACCTCAACGTTGCCTCCAACAAGGGCCTTTCCGAGCGCTTCGACTCCACCATCGGTGCCGCAACCGTGCTTATGCCCTTTGGCGGCAAGACGCAGCTCACTCCGAGCTCTGCCATGGTCGCCAAATTCCCCGTGGACGGCGAGACCACCACGGCGAGCGCCATGGCATGGGGCTTCAACCCCTACCTGATGGAAGCCGACCAGTTTGCGGGCGCCTACCTGTCCGTGGTCGAGTCCATCGCCAAGCTCGTGGCTGCCGGCTTTGAGCACAAGCGCGCCTATCTCTCCTTCCAGGAGTACTTCGAGCGTCTGCGCACCGAGGCCGAGCGCTGGGGCAAGCCCACGGCAGCCGTCCTGGGCGCCCTCATGGCCCAAGTCGACCTGGGTGCCGGCGCCATCGGTGGCAAGGATTCCATGAGCGGCTCGTTTGAGGACGAGGCCGGCGAGCTCAACGTTCCGCCGACTCTGATCAGCTTCGCTGTGGCCGTGGGCCGCGCGGCGCGCGCCGTCTCCCCTGAGTTCAAGGGCCTGACGCACCGCGTCGTCCGCATCGCCCCCGCCACCTACGGCGAGGACTACCGCCCCGACGCCCAGCAGCTGCTCGCCGCGTTTGACGCCGTCGAGGCGCTCACTGCTACCGGCGACGCCCTGGCCGTCTCCACGCCCGGCTACGGCTGCGGCGCCGAGAGCCTCTTTAAGATGTGTGTCGGCAACCAGATCGGCATCGAGCTTGCCGAGGATGTGGACGTGGAGAGCCTCTTCACCCCGCTCTATGGCAGCTTTATCGTCGAGCTCGCCGAGAACGCCGAGCTGCCCGAGGTCGCCGACGGCGTTGTCGTCGAGCCCCTGGGCACCACCGTCGAGGGCTATGTCATCGACACCGGCTCCGAGGTCATCGAACTCGCCGAGCTCCAGGAAGCCTGGGAGAGCGGCATCGAGGGCGTCTTCGCCTACCGCAGCGCCGGCGAGACCCCCGAGGTCGAGACTATCGATTTCCGCGCCAAGGACATCCACGTTTATGGCGGCGCCAAGATCGCCCGCCCGCGCGTGATCATCCCCGTGTTCCCCGGCAACAACTGCGAGTACGACAGCGCCCGCGCATTCCGTGCCGCCGGTGCCGAGGCCGACACCTTCGTGATCAACAACCTCACGCCCGAGGCCGTCGCCGAGAGCACCCACGAGCTTGCCCGCCGCATCCGTGCAAGCCAGATCGTCATGATCCCCGGCGGCTTCTCGGGCGGTGACGAGCCCGACGGCTCCGCCAAGTTCATCACGGCGTTCTTCCGCGCTCCCGAGGTCACCGAGGCAGTCCGCGACCTGCTCCAGGCCCGCGACGGCCTGATGCTGGGCATCTGCAACGGCTTCCAGGCCCTGATCAAGCTCGGCCTGGTGCCCTACGGCGATATCGTCGACGCCACGCCCGATGCGCCCACGTTGACGTTCAACACCATCGGTCGCCACCAGAGCCGTCTGGTGCGCACCCGTATCTCGTCCAACCTGTCCCCGTGGCTGTCGCAGTGCAGCCTCGACGACCCCTACACCGTCGCCATCAGCCACGGCGAGGGCCGCTTTGTCGCCAATGACGAAGTGCTCGCCCAGCTGATCGCCAACGGTCAGGTCGCCACGCAGTACGTGGGCGAGGACGGCAAGCCCAGCATGGATCTTTCCGTCAACCCCAACGGCTCCGCACTCGCCATCGAGGGCATCACGAGCCCCGACGGCCGCGTCCTGGGCAAGATGGGCCATGCCGAGCGTCGCGGCGACAACCTGTACCGCAACGTGCCCGAGCATGTCCCCGGCGACAAGTTCATGCCGATCTTTGAGAGCGGCGTAGCCTACTTCGCCTAAACCTTTCCCATCGGGTACAATCCCTTCGGGTAACAACACCCGCCACCGGCACATCCGGTGGCGGGTTCTTTTTTGCTTTGCGCATGTAGGAAGGACATCATGGAAAGCCGCAAGCCGTATCTCGCCACCCTGCCCGGACTCATCCTGGGCTGTCTTGTTTGCTGCGCGCTCTGGGGCTCCGCCTTCCCCTGCATCAAGATCGGCTACGGCCTCTTTGGCATTCCCGTGCACGACAGCGCCTCGCAGCTGCTCTTCGCGGGTCTGCGCTTCACGCTTGCCGGCATGCTGGTCATTGTTGGCATGAGCGTGGCCCAGCGCCGTCCGCTCGTTCCGCAAGCGCGTGATATCAAGCCCATCTGCATCTTGTCGCTCTTCCAGACCATCGGCCAGTACTTCTTTTTCTACCTGGGACTCTCGCGTGCCAGTGCCATGTCGAGCTCCATCATCGAGGCCAGCGCCAACTTCCTAGCCATCCTCTTTGCCGCCCTGGCGTTTCGCACCGAAAAGCTCGATGCGGCCAAGGTGCTTGGCTGCGTGTTGGGCTTTGCCGGTGTCGCGCTCGTCAACCTTTCGGGCGCGGACGGCACCTTTGGCTTTGCGCTCGACGGCGAGGGCTTTATCCTGGCCTCCACCGTCGCGGGTGCCCTTTCGACCTGCCTGATCGGTATCTTCTCGCGTGAGCACGACGGCGTCTTGCTTGCCGGGTGGCAGTTCTTGGTCGGCGGCCTGGTCCTCACCGCCATCGGCTTTTTGATGGGTGGCGCGCTCTCCCCCACGGCGATTGCCCCC
>USLO01000187.1 GCA_900555515.1 uncultured Collinsella sp. | reverse complement strand
CGAGACCATGGCGCTCGTCGGCCGCGACGACTGCCTGGCGCGCATCGACCGCGCCCGCACGATGGCGCTGTAGCAGCCGCGCAAACGTATGTATATGAGCCCCGTTCACCCCGAGCGGGGCTCTTGTTTCTGTAGACGTATGGGATAGGAGGTGCTGGGGCCATGGCTGAGCAACTTTCGCTGTTTGGTTCGCCGGAACCGGAGGAGGCTCCGGCGAAGCCCGTGCCTGCCGCTGCCTCGGCTCAGCCTAAGCCTGCACCTGAGCCCATTGCCGCCTACGCGAGCGTAGTCCTGGACATTCCGACGCGTGCGCTGTCCGAGCCATTCGCCTACGGCATCCCCGAGTCCCTTGCCAACGATGCCCAGATCGGGTCCACGGTCCTGGTCCACTTTGGTAACCGTGCGGCTGCGGGCTATATCGTCGACATTGCGCCTGAGCTGGGCGGCCTGCAGGGCAACAACGCTCTCGACCCCGCGCTCATTAAAGCCATCGAGGCTATCCTCAGTAAACCACTCTTTACCGCTGAGGCAGCCCGTATCGCACGCTGGATGAGCCGCGAGTACGTCGCGACGCTTTCCGAGTGCCTGCGCCTGTTTTTGCCCCCGGGCGGCAGCCCGCGCGTGGTCAAGGGCGACGACGGCGTGTGGACGGTTGAACGTCCCGCCGTCAAGCCCATCCAAAATCGCTGGGTCATGCTTACGCCCGAGGGCTTCGACTATACGCCGCCCAAGACCGCGGTCCGCCAGCGTCAGCTCATCGAGGCGCTCCAGTGCGGCCCGGTCACGACGCGCGACCTCAACCTGCTCTATAACAGCATGTCGGCGACCATCAAGGCGCTCGAAAAGCGCGGTGTCGTGGTGGTGGAGGAGCGCCGTGCGTGGCGTGGCTGCAGCGAGCAGACCACGTTGTCTTCGGCAAGCGGCAAGGCGCCGGTCTCCCTTACCAGCGGCCAGCAACAGGCGCTCGCGCAGATTGAGCGTGCCCGTCTGGACGCTCATGGCGACGTGGTGCTGGTCGACGGCGTCACCGGCTCCGGCAAAACCGAGGTTTATCTCTCCGCCATCGAGCGCGTGCTCGCAGCCGGCCGTTCGGCTTGCGTGTTGGTGCCCGAGATCTCGCTGACGGCCCAGACCGTCGGCCGCTTCCGCTCGCGCTTCGGTGAGACGGTCGCGGTCTTCCACTCACGCCTTTCGGCCGGCGAGCGCTTGGATCAGTGGGACATGGTCGCCAGCGGTGCCGCGCGTGTGGTCGTCGGCGCCCGCTCGGCGCTCTTTTGCCCGCTCAACGATTTAGGTCTCATCATCATCGACGAGGAGCACGAGACCAGCTACAAGCAGGGTTCCAGCCCGCGCTACCATGCGCGCGAGGTGGCGGCCGAGATGGCGCGGCGCTATCGCTGCCCGCTCGTGCTGGGTTCCGCCACGCCTTCTGCCGAGGCCCTCGACCGCTGCCGCCGTGGCACGTATAACGGTGCCACCTGGACGCGTGTCGAGATGCCCGAGCGCCCGGGGCACGCGGTTCTGCCCACGGTTCGCATTGCCGACCTGCGTCGCGAGTTCTCGCACGGCAGCCGCTCAATGTTCTCAAAACCCTTGATGGAGGGCTTGGAGCGAGTGGTCGAGCGCCGCGAGAAGGCCGTGCTGCTGCATAACCGCCGTGGCTTTGCGCCGTTCCTGATGTGCCGCGAATGCGGCTGCGTGCCCACCTGCAACCACTGCTCTACCGCGCTTACGTACCACGAGCGCACGCACACGCTGCAGTGTCACACCTGCGGTTCGTCTTGGCGTGTGCAGCCGTATCCCGCGCCCACGAGTCGCTGTCCCAAATGTGGCAGTCGCTACCTGGCAAAAATGGGTCTGGGCACTCAGCAGATCGAGGACGCACTGCACCAAATGCTGCCCGAGGACGTCGCCATCATTCGCATGGATGCCGATTCCACGCGTGGTAAGGATGCGCACAAAAAGTTGCTCGAGCAGTTCGATGCGTCCGATTGTGCCGTGTTACTGGGTACCCAAATGATCGCAAAGGGCCTCGACTTTCCCGAGGTCACACTCGTGGGCGTGGTCAATGCCGACTTTGCCCTCAAGCTGCCGGACTTCCGCGCGGGGGAGCGCGCCTACGATTTGCTTGAGCAAGTCGCCGGCCGTGCCGGACGCGGCGATCGCCCCGGCGAGGTCATCATCCAGACCTACCTGCCCGATGACCCGGTCATTCGCGCCGTCGCTGAGCACGACCGCTCGATCTTTACCGACTACGACCTGGATCAGCGCCGCGACGCGCTGTACCCGCCTTTTGTTCGCCTGGTCAACATCTTGGTGTGGTCGGCGAACCGAGACGAAGCACAGGACTACATCGCTCTGTCATATGCATCCGGACTTCCACCTCTCTGGGTATGTCCAGGTATTGCTATTCTTATATCCTGTGTTGTGTACGCCTTGAGCTTATCAGCCAGCTCATACGCAACTGATGGATATGGATTGTTGGCTATCGCTTCTTTTCTCTTCTTCTTTGGAAGCTCTGCGATCTCCTTCGGAATAGCACCTTCGGCAACTGCAACTATCGTGAAGCCCTTGTTGTCCTTTGTTCTCTTGTCTATAGCCTTATATACCTTATCGATATCGTATGGGATCTCCGGGAGCAGGATCACATCTGCGCCACCGGCGATTCCGGCGTGGAGAGTTATCCAGCCAACCTTGTGGCCCATAATCTCAACGATAAAGATTCTGTTATGCGATGCAGCGGTTGTGTGGATACAGTCTATTGTCTGGGTCGCTATATCAACAGCACTCTGGAAACCAAATGTCATGTCAGTTCCCCACAGATCATTGTCTATGGTCTTTGGCAGACCGATGACATTGAGTCCCTCCTCACTGAGGAGATTTGCGGTCTTCTGTGAACCATTTCCACCTAAAACGCACAGGCAATCCAGCTTCAGCTTCTTATAGGTATCCTTCATGGACTTTACCTTGTCCAGACCATCCTCAGTTGGCTCTCCCATGAGCTTGAATGGCTGTCTTGAACTGCCGAGGATCGTTCCACCCTTGTTGATAATACCTGAGAAATCAGCCGGCTTCATCTTGATATAGTTGCCTCTAATGAGTCCCTTGTAACCCTCAAGGAATCCATAGATCTCAACCTCGTCAAACAATTCATACAGACCCTTTGCGATTCCGCGCATAGTTGCATTTAATGCCTGACAGTCACCACCACTAGTCAAAAAGCCTACTCTTAACATACTCTGCACCTCTTTCTTTTATTTTTCTTATGTACACAGACTGTCTGTATACATTATAAGTATACTCTTCCCTCAAGAGCCCTCAGAAGCGTAACCTCATCT
>USLO01000186.1 GCA_900555515.1 uncultured Collinsella sp. | reverse complement strand
TAAGAGTTTGCAGCTTCCGTGAGGGTCAAGTATTTACGTAGACCTCATGGGAAACATACAGTTCTCCCTAACCTGGGGTAAACTGGCTGATGGTAATTTTGGGATGCCGGTCTGGCGATCGGCATCCCATTTAGGTTAATCCCTAGATAGGGGAGTGGTATGGGTAAGTACATCGTTAAACGTGTGCTTCAGTTCATCCCGGTGTTTTTGGGCGTTACGCTGATTCTGTTCGCCCTCCAGAATATCGTGCCGGGAGATCCGATCAAGCTGATCGGTGGAGACAAGGCTCTGTCCCCCGAGGTGGAGCTTCAGCTTCGCGTCCGCTATCACCTAGTCCAGTCGGACGAGGACGGCAACGCGATTCTTGACGAGAACGGCGATCCCGTTCAAACGTCGCTCGTGGACCGTTACTTGTATTACATGAACGGCCTGCTTCATGGCGATCTGGGCAATTCGTATCAGCGCAAGCTGCCGGTTACGGAAATCTTTGCCCAGAAGTATCCGTATACGGTCAAACTTGCCGCGTGCGCCATCGTGCTCGAGGCAATTATGGGTATCGGTGCGGGTATCATTTCGGCGGTAAAGCGGTATTCCTTCTGGGATATTTTGGTAACGCTTACCACGTCGATCCTCGTTGCGGTCCCGGCCTTCTGGCTCGGTATGTTGCTGCAGCTGTTCTTTGGCGTCATCCTCAAGGACGCCACGGGCGGTGCAATCTCCATGCCGATCTCGGGTGCCGGCGGTTCCAGCTCTCAGTATCAGGATTGGATGCACTATGTGCTTCCGACCATTACGCTGGCTTCGGTTTCGACCGCTTACGCCGCCCGCATTATGCGCTCGCAGCTGCTTGACGTCATGAACCAGGATTACATCCGTACGGCAAAGGCCAAGGGTCTCTCCAATCGCGCGATCATCGTCAAGCATGCGCTTAAGAATGCACTCATCCCCGTCGTTACCTATATTGGTGTCGACTTTGGCGGCATGCTTTCGGGCGCCATCCTGACCGAGACGGTCTTTAACTGGCCCGGTATCGGCTATGAGGTCTATCGCGCCATTAGCATGCGTGACTGGCCCATCGTTATGGGCGGCGTTACGCTCATCGTTGTCGTCGTCATGGTGATCAACCTGCTCGTCGACATTAGCTATGCATTCCTCGACCCGCGCATCCGCCTTGGCGGTCCGTCGGATAAGGCCTAAGGGAGGTACGTCTCATGCAGGAAACTGATTCTCAGTCTCAGGAGCAGGCTACCGCCACCAAGGCCGCATCTGCTCCCGCCAAGTCCCGCACGCTGTGGGGCGACGCTTTTAAGCGTCTTCGTAAGAACAAACTCGCCGTTATCGGTGTCTGTTGGATCATCATCGTCGTTGTGGTTGCCCTGACCGCAGATCTGTGGGCTAAGCCCTGGCTCGGTTCTCCGACGGCTTCCGACTCGACCACCATGGCCGAGACGTCGCTGCTGGCTCCGTGTGCCGAGCACCCGTTTGGCACCGACGCCCTTGGTCGTGACATTCTCGTCCGCGTTATCTACGGTGCGCGCGTTTCGCTGTCTGTCGGAATTATGGCCACCGCGATCTCCACGCTGATCGGTCTGGTCATGGGTGCTCTGGCCGGTTTCTACGGCGGCATCTGGGATACGATCATCATGCGCTGTGCGGACATCTTCCTGGCGTTCCCGTACGTGCTGTTCGTTGTCGCCATGATCGCCGTTATCGGCCGTGGTCTTCAGAACGTCTTTATCGCCATCGGTATTCTCGGCTGGCCTTCGATTGCGCGCGTCTTCCGCTCTGCGATCTTGACCGTCAAGGAAAACGACTATGTTGATGCTGCGCGCGCGATGGGTGCATCTGATGCTCGTATCGTCGTACGTCACATCTTCCCGAACTCCGTCGCTTCCATCGTGGTCTACGCGACCATGAACATTGGTGGCGCCATTCTGACCGAGTCCGCTCTGTCCTTCCTCGGCATGGGCGTTATTCCGCCTACGCCTTCGTGGGGCTCCATGATTCAGGACGGTCAGCAGTATCTTCTGACTGCTCCCTGGATGATGATCATGCCCGGTCTGGCAATTCTCTCGACGGTGCTCGCCTTCACCCTGCTGGGTGACGGTCTGCGCGACGCCCTCGACGTCAAGATGAAGGACGCATAAGGATGAAGAAGAACAAGAACTATGTGGACCTGAAGGACCAGCCTGTTCCCGAGGGCCAGCATCTGCTCGAGGTCGATGACCTTAAGATGTATTTCCATACCGAGGACGGCGTCGTTCGCGCTGTCGACGGTGTGTCCTACACGCTCGATCGCGGCGAGACCTTGGGCGTCGTCGGTGAGTCCGGCTCCGGTAAGTCCGTGACCGCCATGACCATCATGGGTCTTATCTCGATGCCTCCGGGAAAGATCGAGGGCGGCGACGTTCGCTATCGCGGTCGTTCTATCCTCGAAATGACTGAGGAAGAGATGCAGCACATTCGCGGTAACGATATCGCGATGATCTTCCAGGATCCTATGACCTCCTTGAACCCGGTCTATAAGATCGGCAAGCAGGTGGGCGAGGGCCTTCGTCTGCACCGTGGCTACTCCAAGCAGGAGGCGCTCAAGCGTGCCACCGAGCTTTTGGACCTCGTGGGTATCCCCGAGCCCGAGAAGCGCGTCAATGAGTATCCGCACCAGTTCTCGGGCGGTATGCGTCAGCGTGTCATGATCGCTATGGCTCTTGCCTGCGATCCCGATATCCTGATTGCCGACGAGCCCACGACGGCTCTGGACGTTACCATTCAGGCTCAGATTATCGAGCTCATGCAGGAGATGCAGGAGAAGAACGGCAACGCCATTATCATGATTACCCATGACCTGGGCGTCGTTGCCGATATGGCCGATAAGATCATGGTTATGTATGCAGGCCGTCCCGTCGAGTTCGGTACTGCTGAGGAAATCTTCTACGAGAGCCGCCACCCCTACACCTGGGGCCTTATCCGCTCCATCCCGGAGCAGGCCATCGAAGAGAAGAAGCCGCTTACGCCGATTCACGGCAACCCGCCTTCGCTCATGAACCTGCCTGAGGGCTGCGTCTTCTCGCCTCGTTGTCCCTATGCGACGGACAAGTGCCGCAAGCAGCGCCCCGAGCGCGTTGTCACCGAGTCTGGTCATTACTCTGCGTGCCACTACTCCGGTGACCCCGAGTTCCTCAAGAACGCTCCTGAGACGTCCCGTACGCGCAAGGATTCCAAGAAGGGAGGCGAGGCGTAATGGCAGATACCAACGAGCGTACTCCGCTGCTGAAGGTCGAGCACCTCTCTAAGGAGTTCCCCGCTGAGTCCGGCATGTTCGCCAAGCGCTTCTCCAAGCGTGT
>USLO01000185.1 GCA_900555515.1 uncultured Collinsella sp. | reverse complement strand
AACATCCCCACCAGGCGCACCGGAGCCGAAACGCAAGAAAGGGCGCGGTCGACCATCGACCCGCCCTCGTGCGCGCCCCCACCCAGGCGAACCCGCTCAAGCAGGCTCGCCAGGTGCAGGACGTTCTTTTGCATCACACGATGCCGAGCCCCCACGGGCTCGTAACGCTGCTCGACCGCAAGCCAGCTAGGCAGCTCGGCTATTGCCATGAGCACCGCTTTCCTTAACCGTCAGCGAGATCAGACGGAATGCGATGGTGAGCACCGCCACGCCAATCACGCCGGACAGGATATACATGGCAGCCTGACCGGCAAAGCCAAGACCCTGCTCCTCGGAATAGGCCTGCAGGTAATCACCCGTAGGCAGAGCGTCGGCAAAGGTCGGGGTATCAAGGCCGACCGAAGCTTGCAGGCTGTCGTCACCAACCTCCTGAACGGCGGTCGCGGCGCCCTCGGCGTCCCACTCGCCCCATGCGTCACCTGTGGCAAGCAAGCCGAGCGGCGTAGCCACGACAAGCACGGCAACCAAGATGAGCGTGGGGACCAGCGAGGTCTTCTTGGCAGCAGCGCCCTCGGCAGTAAGCTGGCCATCGACGGCCTCGGGCCCGACGATAACGCTCGGCGCCGTCTTCTTGATAAAGCCGTAGATCGCGGCAGTCGCCACGCCCTCGACCACGCCGGCAACCAGCATATGCGGGATCAACATGGCCGGAATAGCCACGGACAGCGGGAAGGGGCAGTACAGCGGAGCGCCCGAAGCGTTGGTGAAGAGCATCGGCTGAATACCAAACTCGATTGCCGCGCACAGGGCTGCCAGGCACAGGCCGACCCAACCGCTCACGACGGCAGAAACCGAGGTGCCCCAGCTCTTGTCGTGCAGGCGGCTGTTGAGCGCACGGAACACGATAGCAGCGACAAACGGCAGCACAAAGGCCATGTTAAAGCAGTTGGCGCCAAACGACAGAACGCCGCCGTCGCCAAACAGCAGCGCCTGCAGTGCCAGCGCAACCGAGACAGCGATAGCCGCGGCCTCGGGGCCTAGCAGCAGCGCAATGAGCGCGCCGCCGACGGCGTGACCTGTGGTGCCGCCGGGCAGCGGCACATTGAACATCATAAGCAGGAAGGAGAACGCGGCGCAGATGCCCAGGAAAGCCATGTGCTCGCGATCGAGCGTGGCGCGCACTTTCTTGATGCAGTGAACCCAAACGGGCACCATCGCCACTGCCATGACGGCATCGGTCTGCGGGGACAGATAATTATCTGGAATATGCATGCACGCCTCCCGGTTATCGGCGCACGGAATTGCAACGCCGTTTGAATCACCTTTCCAGTGTTACGTAATGTCAGATTCGTAACACGACGCGGGCTATCATAGCAAAACGGCGCACTGCCGACAAAGCAGCACGCCGTTATGTAATGCGCGTGTCATATATGCAGGCTCAACGGTGCCTTATACCGGGCATAGCGGTCATGTAGGATTCGGCAGCAGCCACCGCTAACCCATACCCCAGCGCAGGACCTAGCCGCGGACCTCGCCGTTTACGCCCTTGCACACCTTGGTGACGATCTTCTGGTGCGCCTTTTCGACCTCTTCGCTGGTGAGCGTGTGGTCGTCGGAGCGATACGTAAGCGCAAAGGCCATGGACTTCTTGCCCGCTCCGATGCGGATGGGATCGCGGTAGACATCGAACAGGCGCACGCCCTCGAGCAGCTTGCCGCCGGCACTCGTAATACGACGCTCAAGATCCTCGCAGGTCACAGTGTTGTCGACCACGATAGCAAGGTCGTGCTCAACGGCCGGGTACTGCGAGAACTCACGGTAGTTCTCCTGGTTGCGGGCGCCCTTGATCAGCTTGTCCAAGTCGAGCTCAAAGGCAACGACGACCTCGTCAATGCCCATAGCCTCGCGCGCCTCGGGGTGAATCTCGCCAACCCAGCCCAGCACGGTACCGCCCGAGAGCACCTCGGCAGCACGACCCGGCTGCAGGAAGGCATAGCCCTCGCCCTCGACGGGACGGAAGCGAACCTTCTCGACGCGCAGCTGGGCAAGCAGCTCCTCGACAATGCCCTTGCCAAAGAAGAAACGCAGCTTACGGTACTTCATGTTCCAGGACTGCTCGCTCCACTGGCCCGACAGCACGCCCGCTACGGACTTGGTCTCCTTGGGCAGGCTGGCGTTCTCGCGACCGTGGAACAAGCTGCCGACCTCGTACAGATGCACGTTGGGCGTGCCGTGGGCCTCGTTGTAGGCCACAGACTGCAGCAGACCCGGCAGCAACGAGCGGCGCATCTCGGTCTGCTCGGCCACCAGCGGGTTCATGAGCACCACGGGGCAGCCGCGGCCTTCGGTGGACATGCCGATCTTCTCCAGGTCGCCCGGGGCGGCGAAGCCAAAGGTCGTGGTCTCGTTGAGGCCGCAGGCGCGCAGGATCTCGCCAACCTTGCGGGTGAGCTTCTGCTCGCGGGTCAGGCCGCCGATATGGTTCCTGGCAGCCGGGATGGTCGCCGTCACGCGGCCCATGCCCCACAGGCGCAGGACCTCCTCGATCAGGTCGATCTCGCGCGGCAGGTCGGGACGGAAGCTCGGCGGCGTGACCATAAAGTCCTCGCCGTCGCGCTCGACGGTGCAGCCCAGGCGGGTGAGTGAGCGCTCGATAAAGTCGGGCTCGATGTCAGCACCGCAGATGGCGCGTACGCGGGCCAGGCGCAGCTTGATGCCGTCGATGGTCTTGGGCGCGGGGAACACGTCCACATAGCCGGGGGCGACCTCGCCGCCGGCGATCTCCTCGATGAGCGCGCAGGTAACGTTGGCAACATCCACGCAGCCGGTCTCGTCGACCTGGCGCTCAAAGCGGATGGAGGCGTCGGAGATCAGCGACAGGTCACGGCTGGTGTGCGAGGTGCGGCCGGCGTTGAAGCAGGCGCTCTCGACCATCACGTCGACGGTGTCGTCCTCAATCTCGGAATCCATGCCGCCCATAACGCCGGCCAGCGCCACAGGACGCTCGCCGTCGGTGATGAGACCCATGCCGGCGTCGAGCGTACGCTCCTCGCCGTCGAGCGTCGTGAACTTCTCGTCCTGCTGGGCGGCGCGAACGACCACGCGGCGCCTGCCATCGCGCTCGGCAAAGGTGTCGAGGTCAAAGGCGTGCAGCGGCTGACCAGTGAGCATCATCACATAGTTGGTGATGTCGACGATGTTGTTGTGCGGGCGCACGCCCAGGGCGTTAAGGCGCTTGACCATCCAATCGGGCGACGGGCCGACCTTCACGTTGCGCACGATGCGGGCAACGTAGCGGTCGCACAGGCCCTCGTCGGCAATCTCGACGGAAAGCTCGTCGTCGGTCGCGCGGCCGGTCTCGGCCTT
>USLO01000184.1 GCA_900555515.1 uncultured Collinsella sp. | reverse complement strand
CAGGAGGTCGCGGCAAACGTCGGCTGCCGCAAGGGCTCGGACAAGCTGCTTAAGCTCATCGACAAGACACTCAAGGGTGTCAGCCAGGAGGAGCGCGACCAAATGTGGGACGCGTGCCTCGACCGTCAGCCGGCATAGGGAGGCAGCATGAAAACCATCAATCGTCTGGCCTCTTTTATCAAGGCCGACCACCGTTATGTGTACCTGGGCACGAGCGTCATCGCGGCGCTCGGCCTGGCGTTTAGTCAGCGCAATCCCACACCGCTGAGCTTCTTAGCCCCCACCGGTATCTTCCAGGATTGCCTATGGGCGATTCTTTGGGCCTGGATTGTCGTGTCGGCGGCGGCGCTGGTCACCAAACTCATGCATTGGAATGACTATCGCGAAAAGTCGCCGTTCGCATCCGAGCGTTTCCGCCGCGGCGCGCGCCTGGGCAGCTACGTCGTGGTCGCCATCGCGGCAATCTTTTTCGTGGACCGCTGCGTCATGTCGTTTATCGACCTGGTGCAGGTGAGCATTGTCTCGGATTCCAACCCTAGCGACTTTTTGTCGAGCCTGGTCTACATGACCTACAAGAGCGGCGACTTCTTTATCCGCGGCATCGAGATCACCATCGCACTTGCGACCTTCGGTACCGTCATCGCCTTTTTCCTGGCGCTGCTCTTTGTGTTCCTGCGTATTCAGACGTTCGATCGCGTGGACAACGACCTGGTGCGCTTCTTTAAGAGTGTCGGTCGCGGCTTTGCGACTGTCTACTCCACCATCGTGCGCGGTACGCCCATGATGGTTCAGGGCCTGCTCATCTATTACGCGGGCTTCACCGTTTTGCGCGGCATGGGCTTCGAGACCGCCCAGGCCAACCAGATTTGGAGTACCTTCACCGCCGGCCTCGTCACCATCTCGCTCAACTCCACCGCCTACATGATGGAAGTCCTGCGCGGCGGTATCGAGTCCATCGACCCCGGCCAGGCCGAGGCAGCGCGCTCGCTGGGTCTTTCGCAGTGGCAGGCTATGCGCAAAGTCGTGTTCCCCCAGGGCATTAAAAACGCTATTCCGGCGCTCACCAACGAGCTCATCATCAACATCAAGGATTCGTCGGTGCTTTCGGTCATCGGCGTGTTCGACCTTATGTACGCTACTACCACGGTCGCCGGCGTGTACTACCGCCAGATGGAGGTCTACTGCGTGGCGCTCGTGGTCTACCTGATCCTGACGCTCGTGGCGAGCCGCCTGCTCGAAGCCTTTGGCAAAAAGCTCGGCGCCGAGGCCCCTGCCACGCTGCCCAGCTCTAACTAGGCTTAAGACGAGGAGAATCATCATGGCAGATACCGCCACTACCGGCGTTGCGGCCGCCGCACAGACCAATGAGCCGCTCATCCGCGTCGAGGGCCTGCGCAAGAGCTTCGGTTCGCTCGAGGTGCTCAAGGGCATCGACCTGTCCGTTAACCACGGCGAGGTCGTTACCATCATCGGTGCCTCGGGCTCGGGAAAGTCGACCTTCCTGCGCTGCCTCAACCTGCTCGAGACCCCGGACGCGGGCCACATCTGGTTCCATGGCCAGGACCTCACGGCCGAGCGTTGCAACATTAACAAGCTGCGTGAGGACATCGGCATGGTGTTCCAGGGCTTCAACCTGTTCAACAACATGGACGTGCTCGACAACTGCACGCTTGCGCCCGTCACGCTCAAAAAGATGAGCAAGGCCGAGGCCGAGAAGGTCGCGATGGAGCATCTGACGAGCGTGGGGCTCGAAAAGTTCGCGCACGCCGCCGTGGGTCGCCTGTCCGGTGGTCAAAAGCAGCGCGTGGCCATCGCGCGCGCCCTGTGCATGAATCCGCAGATCATGCTGTTCGACGAGCCGACCTCCGCACTCGACCCCGAGATCGTGGGCGAGGTGCTCGAGGTTATGCGCAAGCTCGCGGCCGACGGCATGACCATGGTCGTCGTCACGCACGAGATGGCCTTTGCCCGCACGGTGTCCGACCGCGTGGTCTTTATGGACAAGGGCGTGGTACTCGAGGATGCCGCGCCGGCCGAGCTCTTCGGCAACCCCAAGCACCAGCGCACCCGCGAGTTCCTCTCGCGTTATCTCGAGGACAAATAACCGACCGCAAACGCTTATGTGGCAGGGCCGCTCCGGTGGGGCGGCCCTCGTCATCACAATCGAAAGGATGCCATGGCCGAGGTTTGGCGCTTCTTTGCGCATGAGGATGATTTTGCCGATTTGGACGAAGCTGGCGCGTGCGAGCGCTTGGGCCGCGTGCTGTCGTTTCCGACTGTCTCGAGCATGGATGCCGAGGCGGTGGACTGGCAGCCCTTCGACGACCTGCGCGTCTATATGCAGCAGGCCTGGCCGCGCGTGTTTGCGGCGGGCGAGGTCGAGCTTATCGACCATTCGCTATTGGTGACGCTTAGCGGTTCCGACCCCGCCCTCAAACCCGTCATGCTCATGGGCCACATGGACGTGGTCCCCGTGGTGCCCGGCACCGAGGCTGACTGGACGCATGCCCCCTTTAGTGGCCACGTGGACGACACCTACATTTGGGGTCGCGGCGCTATCGACATGAAGGACCAGGTCGCAGGCATTCTCGAGGCGGTTGAGTATGCGCTGACGCACGGCTGGGAGCACGAGCGCACGCTGCTGCTCGCCTTTGGCCAGGACGAGGAAACTACGCAGCACGGCGCGGGAGCAATCGGCCGCGTGCTCGAGGAACGCGGCGTTGAACTTGAATACCTGATCGACGAGGGCGACTACCGTATTGTTTCGGCTGCCGAGTACGGCGCGGGCGAGGGCTGGCTTATGCATGCCGACCTTGCCGAGAAGGGCTACGCCGACATCGTGCTCAAGACGAAGAGTGAGGGCGGGCATTCGTCCAACCCCTACGGCGGTACATCGCTCGAGGTGCTGAGCCGCGCCATCGCCGCAATCTGCGATATCGAGTGGCCGACGCGCGTCACGGACCTGCTTGCCGCACAGCTCGTCGAGCTGGGGCTCTACACGGCGGATGAGATTGCCGCCAACGGGGATGCCATTGTCCGCGATTGCCTCGTCAGCAACAAGCTCTATCCGCTGGTGACGACCACCTACGCGCCCACGCAGATCGAGGGCGGCAGCACTGGCGCTAACGTGATGCCACAGGATATGTGGGCCAATATCAACTTCCGCATGCTCGAGGGCACGAGCGTGGCCGACGTTGTGGCGCGCTGCCGTGAGGCAGTTGCCGCGGCGGACCTTGCCGGTCGTGTCGAAGTGGAGCTAGGCCCCGGCAGCTCCGAACCCTCGCCGTCCCCGCACATCGGTGGCCCCGGCCTCGAGGCGGTTCGCTCCATCGCCGCCCGCTATTTCCGTGATCCAAAGGGGACGGAGGAAA
>USLO01000183.1 GCA_900555515.1 uncultured Collinsella sp. | reverse complement strand
ATCTTCTCGTTGACGGCGCGCACGGCCTCCTTGGCGGCCTCGGCCTCGTCCTTCTTGCCCTCCTTCATCAGGGCGCCGATCTTCTTGGACTCGGCATTACGCGTAGCCTGGAGCTCCTCGACCTCGGTGATGACGGCACGACGCTCGTCGTCGAGCTCAAAGAACTTCTCGCGATCCCAAGACGTCTGGCGGTTAGCCATGGCGACATCGATGGCATCGGGGTTCTCGCGAACAAACTTGATATCAAGCATTAGATCCTCCGGCGATATACATTCCATTTAGGTTGCAACCTTGTACATGTATGGGCAAGTATATACTTATGAGCGTTTACGACCCAACTCAACTACGCAAGAAGGCACCCAATGGACGCAGTTTTTTCCTTTTTGTTTGGCACCCGCACCGGTTTTGCCATCCTTTTCGCTGGCGGCATCCTGTTATTTGCGATTCTTGCCTTTGTAATGGAGAAGCGTACCCATAAGATGTACGTCGACCGCGGACCCAAGTCCGAGGATGAGGAAGACAGCTTCTGGGACTAACCTGCCAAAAAGGGACAGGTTTATTTTGGTCGGTTTTATCTGGGCAAACGCAAGCGCCCCGCAACTGGAATTGAGCCAGTTGCGGGGCGCTTTTCGCATATACGACAAAACCGCAGGAAAAACCTGCCAAAATAAACCTGTCCCTAAATGGCAGGTTTTACTGGAGAGTTGCGTCGATGGCCTTGACCAGGGCGCTGCGCATGCCGGCATCCTCGAGCGCGATGACGCCCTTGATGGTGGCACCGCCGGGCGAGCATACGGCATCCTTCATCGCCGCAGGATGCTGGCCAGTTGCAAGCTGCAGCTTTGCCGTACCCAACACCATCTGGCTCACAATGCGATAGGCATCGGCACGCGGGATACCATGCTTGACCGCCGCATCGCCCAGGGCCTCGATTGCCATAGCGACAAATGCCGGAGCGCAACCACCCACCGTGCCGCCCACGAACAGCAGGCTCGTATCGAGCTCGACCACCGCACCGAGCTTGCCAAGCAGATCAAGCACCACTGCGCTCTGCTCATCACTAAGCGTGGAAGCCTTCTCGCAAGCGATGACGCCCTCGCCCACCGAAACCGGCGTGTTGGGCACCGTCGAGATATGCGCGACGCCCGGCAGGACCTGCTCCCACTTGACACTGTCCCAGGTCCAGGCAACCGACAGAACGACCTTTTTGGCAAGAGCATCCTTGAGCGGGGCGAATACCTTCTCGATCATGTACGGTTTGACCGCAGCGACCACGATATCGGATGCGGCGACAACCTCGGCGGCATCGTGGCAGGCGGCCATGCCGCGCGCCTCGCAGCGCTCAACCAGTGCGTCGTAGCGACCCGCACAGGCGCACATGTCGCTCGCAGCTACACCGGCAGCGATCCAGCCATCGGCCATAGCGCTCGCCATATTGCCAAAACCGACAAACCCAATCTTCATATCTCATAGTCCTCTCAGACACGCTCTTCAAAAACGAAAGCTATTGTCCCACGCCATTGTTTCGTATTGCCGACCTATTTGTGATACGGCTCGCCACGACTGATCTTGCAGGCACGGTAAATCTGCTCTAGCAGCACCACACGCGCCAGGTTATGCGGCAAGGTAATGCGTCCAAAGCTGAGCATCTCGTCGGCTCGTGCGCGCACGTCATCGCTCACGCCGTCCGATCCGCCAATCACAAAGGCGATGTCGCTGCTGCCTCGCAGCATAAGATCGTCGAGCCTCGCCGAAAACTCCTCGCTCGAGCGCTCTTTGCCCTCAATGGCCAGCAGGATCACATGCGCTCGAGACGGCAGGGCAGCAAGAATTGCCGCCCCCTCCTTGTCGCGCGCGGCATCCACGCCGCCCGCCTTAGCCGGGTCGATATCGGCCACCTCGCGGATATCAACCTTGGCATAGGCACCTAGGCGCTTGGTGTACTCAGCGCACGCGTCCCTCCAAAAGCGCTCCTTGAGCTTACCGACGCAAACGACGGTGTATTTCACGCGCGTTTACTCCTTCGAATCGTTTTGAACTTTGCCGGCGGTCAGCATCTGCTCGAACATAGAGGCCGACTGCGAGAAGTCGCTCGGCAGCACGACCGTCGAGGTTTTACCCGTGCGAGCGAACTCCGTCATCATCTCGGACCACTGCGTAAACATGAACAGTTGGTTGGCCTCGTCATTGCCGACACCCGTCTCCTGGATGATCTCGAGCGAATCTTTGATACCCAGCGCGATGGCTTTGCGCTGGTTGGCGATGCCCTCGCCCGCCTTTTCCATTGCCTCAGCCTCGGCGGTCGCCTCGGTGACGCGCTTGATGCGGTCTGCCTCAGCGAGCTCCTGTGCCGCAGCGCGCTTGCGCTGGGCGGCGTTGATGTCGTTCATGGAGTTCTCGACCTCGGTCGGCAGTGCGATTTTGGTGATGAGCGTCGACACGAGGGTGAAGCCGTAGGCGGCCATTTGCTCGGAAACGGTAGCGTTGACATCCTTGGCGATGTCATCCTTCTTGGCAAAGACCTCATCGAGTGTGTAGACGGGAATGGAAGAGCGTAGGGCGTCGGTGATGAAGTCACGCATCTGGTCGACGGGCTCCTGCAGCATGTAGTAGCTCTTGTAGATGCCCGAATCCGCCGGGCCAGCACCCATGTCATAGCTCACGTGATATTGAGCCGAGACCTCGAGGCCGATGGTCACATTATCCTGAGTCTTAACGTCGATGCCAAAACCGTTTTTCATGGTGCGCAGACTCACCGTGGCAGCCTTGCGGTCGATCACGGGCACCTTCATGTGGAAGCCCGCGTTGACGATGCGGTTGAACTTGCCCAGACGCTCGATGATCACGGCATGCTGCTGTTCAACGACATAGCAGGCGCTGGGAAGCAGCAGCAACAGGATGATGATGGGAATCAAAAGGCTGGTAAGGGCGGCGATGATACCGGAAAACAGCATGGTCTCTCCTCTGATAGGCACACGTTGGCATTAGGATACCCGCACGAAGCAGCAACGTGACATCAACAAGAGGCCCATAACAAAAAAGCCCCCATTGCTGGGGGCTCTTTCATTTAATGGTGCGGGCGAAAGGACGTCCGCGTATCCGCTTCGCGGATCCGCACCGGCTTCGGCCGCCTGCCGGCGTCCTCGCCAGCTCGCTAAAAACGCTCCGCGTTTTCTTTACGCTCGCTCCTTCGCAGGTTCAAGTCCCTGCGAAGGGCCCATAACAAAAAAGCTCCCATTGCTGGGAGCTCTTCCATTTAATGGTGCGGGCGAAAGGACTTGAACCTTCATGGGGTTGCCCCCATACGGACCTGAACCGTACGCGTCTGCCAATTCCGCCACGCCCGCGTGCAGGAATTAGAATAACGGAGCG
>USLO01000182.1 GCA_900555515.1 uncultured Collinsella sp. | reverse complement strand
GGGGCGTATACAAAGCTGCAGAGTCCATGCTCGTCTTGCCGGAGAGTGCCGGCGATTTCGCCACAAATGAGGGTCGCAAGCTCCATTTCTGCCATTTATTTCACAACCTTACAGCCAAAGGAGAGGTCTGAAGTGCCGGAAAGGCCTTGCTCGGCTGCGATTTGGGCCAGCAAGGCACCATAGAAAGCTGGCGTTCCTTGTCGAGCGGGTCGTCTGCCTACGCTTGGCTTTGGCAGGGCATTCGAGTTCGCGATAGGGAGGTCCGCTATCGTCATCGGATGTTCGGAGGGCGATGCGATGGAGTCGTTATCGCTTTGCGCAAAGAGACCTATGCCGAGTGCGTTAAAGACGGTCAACAGCTTGTCGAGCCGAATGCCCGTGGCATCTCCCAGCTCGAGCGATGCGAGCAGGCGCTCCGAAACACCGGCCTTTTTGGCGAGGGCGGCACGGGTGAGACCCTGAGTCTCGCGTGCCTGGCGCACGTAGATGCCAGCTTGGCGTGGTGTGGTGATGGGAAGGGTATCCACGGCTATCTCCTAACGTGCAGGCTTTTGCATCCTAGTATGACATGCAAAAGTCTGCATGAAAAGGCCTCATGCAAAACTCTGCATGAGGCCTTATACGGACGTTTAGTTTTGAAGGGTGTTTTACAGCACTAAAATCCCTAGGTGCTCCAGCAAAATCTTGAGGCCGATGAGGATGAGCACAACGCCGCCCACGATGGTGGCGGGCTTTTCGTAGCGCGCGCCAAAGATGCGGCCAATCGCCACGCCGGCAACGGAGAAGATGAAGGTCGTGATGCCTATGAGCGACACGGCGGGAACGATGTCGACGGAAAGCGCGGCGAACGAGATGCCCACGGCCAGGGCGTCAATCGAGGTGGCGATGGCGAGGATCAGGTACTCGCCCAGGTCAATCTTTTCGGCATCCTTGCCGTCGCCTTCATCCTCGTCTTCGGTAAAGGCCTCCCACAACATTTTGCCGCCGATAAAGGCGAGCAGGATAAAGGCGATCCAATGGTCGATGGGTCCGATGATGCCCATGAATTGACTGCCGAGCGCCCATCCGATTACGGGCATGCCGGCCTGAAAGCCGCCAAAGAACAAGCCGAGCACCACGGCAACTTTAAGGTTGATCTTCTTCATGCCAAGGCCCTTGCAGATGGAAACGGCAAAGGCGTCCATCGAAAGGCCAACGGCGAGCAATACGAGCTCTGCGAGTCCCATAGTCTGGCTCCCTCTCTGCGGGCGGGCCCGCGTGTACCTCTTGGGGGAGTAACAAAAAAGACCCGTGGCGTACGCGTTGCGCGCACAGCCACGAGTCTCGTTCATTAAGGCAAGCCAGGCCGCATCGGCCAGTGTGTTGACTTGCCGCGCCACCGGAGGCGAACCCGATCACGCGACTACTCCCTCATTTATGCGAATCCCGATGCTACCACATAAGCAGCTCATTTGGATTGGGGCTCTCAGCTGTGTTCGCTCATTCTGTAAGCATCGGATTTTGCGGGCGTCACAGGGGCAAACCGTGAGAAACTTATTGACGTTTATGGAGCGTATACGATGGGAGCGATGCCTTGGATAAGAACGAGCTGCAAAAGCGTATGGAACAGGCCATTCGCCTGACGGCACCTGGCCAGCCGATCCGCACCGCCCTCGACATGATCATTGCTGGTCACCTGGGCGCCCTTATCTGTGTCGGCGACACCGAAAACGTGCTCGCCGCCGGTAACGACGGCTTCCCGCTCAACATTTCGTTTACCTCGAACCGCCTGTTCGAGCTTTCCAAGATGGACGGCGCCATCGTTATCGATGGCGACCTCACCCAGATCCTGCGCGCCAACTTCCACCTCAATCCCGATCCCTCGCTCGCCACGAGTGAGACGGGCATGCGTCACCGTACTGCCGCTCGCATGTCGGTGCTCACCGATGCCATCGTGATCTCGGTTTCGGCTCGCCGTGCCGTCGTTAACGTGTACGTTCACGGCAAGAGCTACGAGATTCAGCCCGTCACCACCATCATGAGCTCGGTCAACCAGCTCGTCGCCACGCTTCAGACCACCCGTCAGTCGCTCGATCGCTCCTTGCTGCGCCTGACGGCCCTTGAGCTCGACGACTACGTTACGCTCGCCGACATCACCGGCATCTTCTCGAGTTTCGAGATCATGCAACAGGCAAAGACCGAGCTTAAGGATTGCATCGTCAAGCTGGGTAACCAGGGCAAGCTCGTGCAGATGCAGCTCGAGCAGCTCGCGGGCTCCAGCATGGATACCGAATACGACCTGATGATCCGCGACTACGCAAGCGATTCCTCCGAGGCAAACGCCGAGAAGATTCGCGCCGAGCTCGCTCGCATGACGCCTAAGGACCTGTCCGACCCGCAGCATGTGGCGGCGGTTCTGGGTTACGACGACCTGGACGAGGACTCCGTCATGACACCGCTGGGCCTGCGCACGCTTTCGCGCGTGTCCGTCGTGCGCGACGGCGTGGCCGAGAAGATCGTCGACGAGTATGGCTCGCTGCAGGAGCTCATGGACGACATCAGCGAGGATCCGGAGCGCTTGGGCGACTTTGGCGTCAACAACCCTGCCATTCTTGCGGACTCGCTGTACCGCATGAAGGGCACCAAACAGGGGAACGCATAATGGCGCCCGTATGCGCCGTGGTCGTTGCCGGTGGCAGCGGCCAGCGCTTTGGTAACCCCGGTGGCAAGCAGCTCGTCAATGTGGCGGACCGTCCGCTTATGAGCTGGTCCATCCGCGCATTTGACCGTAGCGATAAGGTTGGCCACATCGTCGTGGTTTGCCCTGCCGAGCGTCGTGCCGAGATGCGCCGCCTGGCCATCGACCCGTTTGACTATGACACGCCCATCAGCTTTGCCGATGCCGGCGCGACCCGCCAGGATTCCACCCGCGCCGGCGTGCACGCGGTGCCGGCGGGCTTTGAATACGTCGCCATTCACGATGGCGCTCGTCCGCTCATTACGACCGAGGCCATCGACCACGCTATCGACGTGCTCGTGAGCGACCG
Organism: uncultured Collinsella sp.; assembly: GCA_900555515.1. GTDB lineage: Bacteria > Actinomycetota > Coriobacteriia > Coriobacteriales > Coriobacteriaceae > Collinsella. The sequence goes on along the minus strand of USLO01000182.1, from coordinate 378 downwards.
TGCCCTCGATGGTGTCGTGTGCGGCCAGCCTGCCATCGACACGCTCAAGATCGTCGATGGCGACAACATCGTCGAGACGCCGCCGCGTGAGCTGTACTGGGCCGCGCAGACGCCGCAGATCTTTAGTGTCGACGCCATGAAGCGCGCCCATGCCGCGGCGATTGCCGAGGGCTTTATCGGTACGGACGATTCGTCACTGGTCGAGCGCATGGGAGGACGCGTCCGCTGCGTCCAGAGCCCGCGCGATAACCTTAAGGTGACGGTGCCCGAGGACTTGCGTCCCGTAACCGCGATTCTGCTTGGCCGCATGGCCGAGGGAGAGGACCTTCCCCATGTTCAGTAACCTGCGCATTGGCCATGGCTACGACGTTCACCGTC
>USLO01000181.1 GCA_900555515.1 uncultured Collinsella sp. | reverse complement strand
AGCGTCAACACCGAGTTGAGCACGGTCTTGATGAGGTTGAACGGCAGCACGGCGGGAATCATGAGCGGGGCGATCACATCGACCGAGCCATACCAGAACCATACGCCAATGGTAAGGTTTGCAACCATAGACAGCGCCGTAGCGGCAATGACGCCGAGCACCAAGCCAATCACAGCACCCTTATAGGTATGCATCTTCTGGTACACGATAGCCGCGGGCAGAATGTAGCCCAGCGTGGCAACCAGGTTCATAAGCGCGCCGACCCAGTCACCCGTGGTAAGCGCGTGGATAACGATCGCCATGGCGGCAACAGCGGTGCCGGCACCGGGGCCATATGCAAACCCGCACACCATTGCCGGCACCAGCGACGGGTCATAGGTCAAAAACGGCGCCGAAGGAAGGATGGGCAGCTGCACGTACATAAACAGGGCGCCCAAGGCACACATCAACGCCATGGTAACGAGCTGTTTGGTGCTCCACCTATTCGTGTTCTCAAAATGGATATGCTGCGACTGTTCAGACATAAGATCACCTGCCTCTTTCATCCGGACTCTAACCGTTGGTACTGGGATCTCACCAGTTCAGCCGGCATGCGAACCAACACACGCACGGGTCGCGGACTCATCGGCTCGGTCGCAGGTATCTCGCCTGCGCCACGGCGTCCCTTTGACACCGCCCGATTTACCGCCAGTGGGGAATTTCACCCCGCCCTGAAACAGCAATTGCAAGTGTAGCACGAGCAATCGTTCGCGCAAGTATGCCAAGGGTAATTTGTGGCGGGGATCAGTTGCCGCAACAACCACATCTCTCACTCACCCCAAAGTGGTGCGCCTTTCGCGCAAAGCGCGAAACAGCAACCGGGACACGTATCCCTATCAGCCACGACCTCCGCCCACGCCGACCTCAAGGCCGTAAACGCAGGGAATCCGGGGGCGTGACGGGGGTTTCTCTCCGGAACATTCCGCAGGACGCAAAGAGGCTCCGCAGCGCGAAGCGCGATGCGGAGCCTCTTTGCATGTCCGAGGACGTTCCGGAGAGAAACCCCCGTCACGCCCCCGGATTCCCGGTGGGAGTTCTAGACCTTGTCGGCCTTAGTACATACCGCCGCCCTGCTGACCAGCGGTAGCAGCAGCGATTGCGTCCTCAAGCTGAGTGTTCTTGGGCACATCGGAGACGGTGGCCTCGGTGATGAGGATCAGGCTGGCGACAGAAGCAGCGTTCTGCAGGGTGACGCGGCTGACCTTGACGGGGTCGAGGACGCCCATCTCGATCATGTCGCCCCACTCGCCGTTGGCAGAGTTGAGACCCTGGCCGGCGGGCAGCTCAGCAACCTTGTCGACCACGACAGCGCCCTCAAAGCCAGCGTTCTTGGCGATGGTGGCGACCGGAGCGGTCAGAGCCTTCTTGACGATGTCGACGCCAATCTTCTCCTCGGGGTCATCGATCTCGACAGCATCGAGCGCAGGAGCAGCATCCATGAAGGCGACGCCGCCGCCGGCGACGATGCCCTCCTCGACAGCAGCGCGGGTTGCCTGCAGGGCGTCCTCGACGCGGTGCTTGATCTCCTTGAGCTCGGACTCGGTAGCAGCGCCGACCTTGATGACGGCAACGCCACCGGAGAGCTTGGCCAGGCGCTCCTGGAGCTTCTCACGGTCGAAGTCAGAGGTGGTGTTCTCCATCTCACCCTTGATCTGAGCGATACGAGCGTCGATGGCCTCCTTGGAGCCAGCGCCGCCGACGACGACGGTGTTGTCCTTGGAGATGGTGACGGACTTAGCGGTACCGAGCATATCGGCGGTGATGTCAGCGACCTTCACACCCAGCTCGTCCAGGGCAGCCTGGCCACCGGTGAGGACGGCGATGTCCTCGAGGATGCGCTTGCGGCGATCGCCGTAGCCCGGAGCCTTGACGGCGCAGACGTTGAGGGCGCCACGGATCTTGTTGAGGACCAGGGTAGGCAGAGCCTCGCCGTCGATGTCCTCAGCGATGATGAGCAGGCCACGGCCAGCGCGCTGGACAGCCTCGAGAACGGGCATGATGTCCTGAACGCTGGAGATCTTCTGGTCGGTGATGAGGATGTACGGATCCTTCATCACGGCCTCCATGCGGTCGTTGTCCGTGACGAAGTAAGCGGAGACATAGCCCTTGTCGAACTGCATGCCCTCGACGGTGTCGATGGTGATGTCGAACGTCTGGGAATCCTCGACGGTGATGACGCCGTCCTTGCCCACGACCTCCATGGCCTCGGCGATCTTCTCGCCGACCTCGGAGTCACCAGCGGAGATGGTACCGACGGAAGCGATCTGCTCCTTGGTCTCGACCGGCTTGGCCTGCTTCTTCATCTCGGCGACGGCGGCGTTAACGGCCTTGTCGATGCCGCGACGGATGGCCAGCGGGTTGGCGCCAGCGGCGACGTTGCGCAGACCGTCGTTGACGATGGCCTGGGCGAGCAGGGTTGCGGTGGTGGTGCCGTCACCCACGGTGTCGTTGGTCTTGGTGGCGACCTCCTTCACCAGCTGAGCGCCCATGTTCTCGATGTTGTCCTCGAGCTCGATCTCCTTGGCGACGGAAACGCCGTCGTTGGTGATGGTCGGGGCACCGAACGTGCGCTGCAGCGCAACGTAGCGACCCTTGGGGCCCATGGTGACGGTAACGGCGTCGGCCAGAGTGTTGACGCCCTTGGCGAGCTTAGCGCGGGCATCGGTGTTGAACGTAATGTTCTTTGCCATGGTAGGTAATCCTCCAAAAGAAATGTGACTCGCGTCGCCGCTTCCGAGTCCTATGCGGCGGACGCGTTCAAAGACGAATCAGAGATTCTGACGAGACTAGGCCTCGACGACAGCGTAGATGTCGTCGGCGCGCATCAGCAGATACTTCTCGCCGTCGACCTTGACCTCGTTGCCACCGAACTTACCGTAGATGACAACGTCACCGACCTTGACGTCCATGGGGATGCGCTCACCCTTGTCGTTGACCTTGCCGGCGCCCACGGCAACGATGGTGCCGCGCTGCGGCTTCTCCTGAGCGTTGCTGGCGATATACAGACCAGAAGCGGTCTTCTGCTCGGCCTCGTCGGGCTTGACCAGAACACGATCTGCAAGCGGCTTCAAAGACGACATGCTTGTCTCCTCCTTTTTGGGCCGCGCGGTTATACCACGCGAATTAACCCTTTTTGTTTGCGTACGCGTTGAATGGTACCCACGAATGGCGGGTTATACAACACGGAGTCAAAAAATCTTATTTTTTGGCACTTAGATTTTCTGAATGCCGGGGGATAACTTAGCAGTGGCTCCCGGGGCGGACCGGAGGGCATGAAGTTTGCTGCTCTACAGTCCTGCGCAAGACGGAAAGCACATTAAGTGCTTTCCTTTGCGTGCGGAACTCGCGACAAACTTCATGCCCTCCGGTCCGCCCCGGGAGC
>USLO01000180.1 GCA_900555515.1 uncultured Collinsella sp. | reverse complement strand
CTTCCCGGCATCATTGCGGCTGGCCTCATCAACGGTATCTGCAACGTCATTAACGTCTCGACGGCAGGCGCGCTTGCAGGCGAGTGGTGGTACCAGGGCATTCGTTCCATGGGCTGGGCCCTGTTCGCCTATCTGCCCATCTTGGTGGGTTATAACGCGGCACGTGAGTTTGGTGGCTCCGCTGCGCTGGGCGGCATCGCCGGCATGATGTGCATCGCCAACAGTGCCATGCCCCTGCTTGCGCCTGGCGCGGCTGATCCTGCCACTGCCATTCTGCTGCCGCTCACCAATGCGCAGTACAACCCCGCAGCGGGCGGCATGATCGCGGCTCTCATCGCTGGCGCATTTTTTGCCTGGATGGAGCGTCAGATTCGCAAGGTTATGCCCAACGCACTCGACACGTTCTTGTCCCCGCTGCTGGTGCTCATCATCGGCGCCTTTGCTCTGATGCTCGTCATCCAGCCGGTTGGTGCATGGCTGACGACTGCCATCTTTAGCGTTTTGACCTTTATCTTCGAGAAGCTGGGCGTCCTGGGCGGCTATATCCTGTCGGCAGGCTTCTTGCCGCTGGTTTCCGTCGGCCTGCATCAGGCGCTCACGCCGATCCACGCTATGCTCAACGATCCCGACGGCGCTACCAAGGGTATCAATTACCTGCTTCCCATCCTTATGATGGCTGGCGGCGGCCAGGTCGGTGCCGGTTTGGCGCTGTACTTTAAGACCAAGAACGCCAAGCTCAAGAAGTACGTCGCAGAGTCCATTCCCGTTGGAATCCTGGGTGTGGGCGAGCCTCTGATGTATGCTGTTACGCTGCCGCTCGTTCGTCCGTTTGTGACGGCCTGCCTGGGTGCCGGATTTGGCGGCGCGCTCGCGGCGCTGCTTCACATCGGCACGGTTTCTCAGGGCGTTTCCGGTCTGTTTGGCCTGCTGATCGTCGTTCCTGGCCAGCAACTCGGCTACGTTGCCGCTATGCTGCTTGCCTATGCCGCCGGCTTTGTCCTGACGTGGTTCTTCGGTGTCGACGAGCAGAAGATCAACGAGTTCTTTGGCGAGTAGTTTGATATCGCGAGCCGTGTTGCTCGGGGTTCGCGGCGCGCGGCAGATTTCTTGATGTTATGGTTGTGCCGGCGGGGCTAGCTGCTCCGCCGGCCTTTTTTAAAGGAGCGTTGAAGCGTGAAAACGGGTATTTCGATTTATCTTTCCAGCCCTCTGCAGGATATTGAGCGGACGATTGAACATGGTGCCGCGGCGGGTGCGCGCTATGCGTTCACCTCGCTGCATATTCCCGAGGATGGGGGAGCGGCGTATGCCGATAAGGTCCGTCATGTGCTGTCGCTGCTTTCCGCCCGCGGCATTGCGCTCATTGCCGATGTGGGGCCTCGCACGTGCGATTTGCTCGGGCTTGAGCGCATCGAGGACCTGCGCGATCTGGGGTTGGAATACCTTCGTTTGGACTATGGCTTTAGCGCCCAGCGGGTCGCGGAGCTGTCCGGTGTATTTCACATTGTGGTCAATGCATCGACGGTGAGTTCTGATGAAATCGCATCGTGGCGTGAGGCCGGTGCCGATGTGACTCGTTTTGCCGCCTGCCACAATTTTTACCCCAAGCCTTATACCGGTTTAGCTCTGGAGGACATTGCTCGGGTGAATCTTCGTCTTGCGGCGCTTGGATTCGAAATCATGGCTTTTGTGCCGGGTGATGCTAACGTTCGCGGGCCGGTATTCGAGGGACTGCCGACGGTCGAGGCGCAGCGCGGTCGCGCGTCAAAGGTTGCTCTCAATATGCTTGAGCTTGCACATGGCGCCGATTGCGACATTGTGTTGGTCGGCGACCCCGATCTATCCGATGCGGGCTGGGCGCAGTTTGCTCAAGTTTCCGCCGGATACGTGGACCTGCAATGCGAGCTTGAGCCCGGTTATGCCTATGTGCGCGGGCAGATTCATCACGACCGGCCCGACTCGGGCGTCCTCATCTTTAGGTCTCAGGAGTCACGTACGACGCTTAAGCCGGATTCCGTGCCGATGGATGCCGGAGCCGGCCTGCCGCGAAAGGCGGGGTCGATCGCTGTGAGCAATAGCGGATATGGGCGCTACGAAGGCGAGCTTGAGATTGCGCGGGTCGATCTTCCCGGTGACGAGCGCATGAACGTTGCGGGCCATATCACGCCCGAAGCAATGGAACTGCTACCGTTTATCAAGCGCGGATTCGGGGTACGGTTCGTTTAACGTGTGACCCGCGGGCTACAATTGGCCCATCATACGAAGGCGCCTCGTGTGGCGTGTGCCTGCGTTGGCCGATCTATATTCGGAGGATTCCCATGACCGTACTGTTTGTTGAATATCCCAAGTGCTCGACCTGTAAGAAGGCCAAGGCATGGCTGGACGAACATGGGGTAGAGTATATCGACCGCGATATCGTTTTGGACAACCCCACGGCCGATGAGCTTGCGACCTGGATTGCTCGTTCGGGGCTGCCGGTGCGGCGCTTCTTTAATTCGTCGGGCATGAAATATCGAGAGCTGGGCCTGAAGGCGCGTCTGGACGCGGGCATGACGGATCGGGAGTGCTACGAGCTGCTGGCGACCGACGGCATGCTGGTCAAGCGTCCGCTGCTGGTGGGCGACGACTTTGTGATTCCCGGCTTTAGGGAATCGGCTTGGGCCGAGGCGTTGCTGTAGCGGCTGCGGAAAGTGCGACCCGGAATTCGCTTCCAGAATGGGATGCGCTTTCCCAAAGTGGCCGGTTGCGGAAAGCACGTCCCATTCTGAGCTTCGATTGTGGGACACGGTTTCCGGTTGAGGGCTCGACGGGAAAGTGGGGACCAGTTTGAGCTTGAAATCTGGGACGCACTTTCCGCCGGCGGGCCTGCCCCAGTCAGTCCGCCAGCTGCGCCCATTCGTGCGGATCGTAGACCTTTACGTGTTTGTTGGGCTTGCCGCTCCAGTACTCCTCGTCCATAAAGGGCAGATATGCCTGAACGCCGGGGCAGATAAAGGGAATCCGCTGCTGTTGCAGTCGCTCGCGCTGGCGCTGCTCCAGGTGCGCCTCGGATATGACGGTCGGCATGCCGGACAGCTCGACGAGACTTGCCTGGATTCGCTTAAGGTCGGGGAGTCCCGCGTGCCATGACATCCGCATGATCAAAAAGGATGCACGGCGGTATTTTGCCTGCACCACAGTAATGGCGGGGCGCAGTGTGGGATGGATTTTGTCCCGTTCGGGCCAAAGGTCGGCAGTGATCTCAAGGCCCAGGGTCTCCCATAGGTAATCAAGCTCTTCGTCCATGGCGCCTCGATATCTACGTGATCATTGATACTTCGATTGTGTTGCCTGGTGCTATCGTTTTCACGGTAGAATCTGCCAACGGTTGACGGCTACCGCTCGCGGCGTTTTGCCCTTCGTGTACAGCGGTCGGCTTCACAGGTCCTTCACGGGTTGGAC
>USLO01000179.1 GCA_900555515.1 uncultured Collinsella sp. | reverse complement strand
GGATTCCAAGGTCAAGATTTTCGTCATCCCCACGGACGAGGAGTTCATGATCGCTTCCGACGTCGAGCGCATCGTCAACGGCAAGTAATTGCAAGAGGGGAGGGGCTGGACGACCGAGCGCCGTTCGGCCCCTCTTTTGTGCTCGTTGGGCGATATGCCTGATAGCTATTTATCAAGGTGTGATAACTTCTTATTAACATGCGGCCGCCTTAAGGGGTCTGCGCCGACCGTATCGCACTGCAAAGGAGTCTCATGAACGTACTTGTTGTCAACGCCGGTAGCTCAAGCCTTAAATATCAGCTTTTGGATACCGATACCCGCGAGGTTTTCGCCAAGGGCAACTGCGAGCGTATCGGTTCGGACATGGGCATCTTTGGCCACTCCGAGAACGGTGGCGCCAAGCAAACCGAGGAGGTTCCCTTCCCGGATCACCGTTCGGCTATCGCGCGTGTGCTCGAGGAGCTCGAGAAGACCGACTTTACGATCGATGGCATTGGCCATCGCATTGTTCAAGGCGGTTGGCACTTTAAGGATTCCGCGGTCGTCGACGACGAGGTCATGGCTAAGATTCTCGAGGTGGCCCCGCTCGCCCCGCTGCACAATTATGGCGAGGCCGCAGCAATCGAGTATTGCCGTGAGAAGTATCCGGAGCTGCCCAACGTGGCCGTCTTCGACACCTCGTTTCACATGACCATGCCCGAGGTTGCCTACACCTACGCCCTGCCCAAGGACGTGTGCGACAAGTACCACGTGCGCAAGTACGGCGCCCACGGTACGAGCCACCGCTACGAGTGGATGATGGCCAAGGAGATCCTGGGCTCGCGCTGCCACCGCCTGCTCTCGTGCCATTTGGGCAGCGGCGCCTCGCTTGCCGCCATCGAGGACGGTGTATGCCGTGACACCACGATGGGGCTCACGCCGCTTGACGGCCTGATGATGGGAACCCGCTGCGGCTCTATCGACCCGGCTACCGTGTGCTACCTGCAGCGCGAGGGCGGCTACAGCTACCAGGAAGTCGACGACATGATGAACAAGCAGTCTGGTCTGCTCGCCATCTCGGGTATCTCCAACGACGCCCGCGACATTCGCACGCGCGCCTCCGAGGGAGATGAGCGCTGCCTGCTCGCCTTCGATATGTTCGCCTATAAGGCTATGCAGCAGGCCGGCTCCATGATCGCTTCTATGGCGGGCGTGGATACCATTACCTTCACTGCCGGCATCGGCGAGAACGACTGGTCGATCCGCAAGGCCTTCTGCGACTGCTTTGAGTGGTTGGGCGTGCGCATCGACAACAACAAGAACCGTGAGGCCGTGGGCAGCGGCCCGCAGGTCATCAGTGCCGCCGGTTCCGCCGTCACGGTCATGGTCATCCCCACCGACGAGGAATACATGATCGCCCACGACGTCGAGCGTCTGACCAAGAACAACTAACGCGCGCATTTACAAGTAAACGAAAGGCCTCCAGAGCAACAGCTCCGGAGGCCTTTTTACTAGCAGGCGGAAATACCAGTCCCAAAGTGACCATCGCCAGCAACGCTTGCGCCCCTAGCAACGGCACCCATCCATTCAGATCTTCAGCCCCAGCTCGTAGTCAAGCCGCCGTCCACTCCAGATGCCCTGATTGCTACGTAGCGGCAGGGACCCTACAGGGTAAAGCTCTGAAAACATTCCGCAGGACGGAGGAAGCCCCCGCCGCGCGTAGCGCGCAGCGGGGGCTTCCGACATGTCCGAGGACGTTTTCAGAGCTTTACCCTGTAGGGTCCCGAGGGGATATGTCCGCTACTCAGCCATCTGAGCCTGGACGGCGGTGATGGCAACGACACCCACGATGTCGTCGGCAGAGCAGCCGCGCGAAAGGTCGTTGACCGGCTTGGCGATGCCCTGCAGGATGGGGCCGTAGGCGTCGGCGCCGGCGAAGCGCTGGACCAGCTTGTAGCCGATGTTGCCGGCCTCGAGGTCGGGGAACACGAGCACGTTGGCCTTGCCAGCAACGGAGGAGCCGGGAGCCTTGAGCTGGGCGACGGTGGGGACGATGGCAGCGTCGAGCTGCAGGTCGCCATCGATGGCGAGCTCGGGAGCCTTCTCCTTGCAGAACTTCACAGCCTCCTGGACCTTCTTGGCGACCTCGCCGCCGGCGGAGCCCATGGTGGAGTAGGAGAGCATGGCCACGTGCGGCTCAACGTTGCCCATGAAGGTGGACCAGGAGTGAGCGGAGGCGATGGCGATCTCGGAGAGCTCGTCGGAGGACGGGTTGATGTTGAGGCCGCAGTCGGCGAAGATCAGCGTGCCGTCGGTGCCGAACTGCGGGGTGTCGGTGCACATCACGAAGAAGGCCGAGACCAGCTTGGTGCCCGGGGCGGTCTTGAGGATCTGCAGCGCGGGGCGCAGCGTGTCGGCGGTGGAGTGGCAGGCGCCGGAGACCAGGCCGTCGGCGTCGCCCATCTTGACCATCATGGTGCCAAAGTAGGTAGCGTCCATCACCTGGGCGCGAGCCTGCTCGATGGTGACGCCCTTCTTGGCGCGGAGCTCGGCAAACTTCTGCGCGTACTCCTCGTGCTTCTCGGCATTGCGCGGATCGATGACGGTAGCGCCGGGAACGTCGATCTCGTCGGGGTTACCCAGGATGACGATCTTTGCCAGGCCCTCCTCGATGATCTTGGTGGCTGCGACGATGGTGCGCGGATCCTCGCCCTCGGGCAGGACGATCGTCTTAAGGTCGGCCTTGGCGGCAGACTTCATACGGTTTAGGAAATCGCTCATGTTACTCCTTACAAGCGTTTCGCTAAGCTCCAGGCGCCCGGCTGTTCACGAATAAACCCGCTGCTAGCGGGTTTACCTTTCAATTATGTACGCCGCGGTGCTTGAGCTTTCCTTGTGTGGCAAGCTCATTATAGGACGCATTAGCGCTATAATCGCTCTGATAAATATGTCTCGAAGAATGTTCGAGAAAAGCCCAGCTAACGAGCCCGTGGCTTTTGACAAGGAGTATCGATGCAGATTACCTCAGGCCTGCCTGAAGGCTTTAACGCCGGCGCATACGACATGATTGTCGTCGGTGCCGGTTATGCCGGTGCCGTTTGTGCCCGCCGTCTCGCCGAGACCATCGGCTATCGTGTTGCCGTTCTGGAGCGCCGTAGCCACATTGCGGGTAACGCCTACGACTGCGCTGATGAGGCCGGAATCCTGGTCCACGAGTATGGTCCGCACATCTACCATACCTTTAATGAGCGCGTCCACAATTTCCTGTCGCGCTTTACCAAGTGGACGGACTACCAGCACAAGGTGCTTGCCAACATCAACGGCACCCTCATGCCCGTGCCTTTTAACCACGCGAGCCTCAAGCTCGCCTTTGGCGACGAGCGCGGCGAGGAGCTGTATCAGAAGCTCGTGGAGACCTTTGGCAAGGACGTCAAGGTGCCCATCATGGAGCTGCGCAAGAAGAACGACCCGGATCTTGC
>USLO01000178.1 GCA_900555515.1 uncultured Collinsella sp. | reverse complement strand
ATGGCTGAGCCCGTAACGATGGGGCTGCCGTATTCGGGCAGAATCTTGGCGGGAATCACCGCCATACAGGCGGCGCTCACCGCGCACATAAGACCCGCCACCAGACCGAGCGGCGAGATGCTCAGACTCGTGGGGTCGCCGCCGGTGGCGATCAAAAACGTGCCGCCAAGGGCCAGGCCGATACCGATAACCTCGCGCATGCGCGGTTTGCGGCGATCGGTGATGCAGGTGTAGCCCATGATGATGACCAGCTGCAGGCACTGAAGGACCGTCGCGGTTCCGGCATTGGTCAGACGCACGGCCGAAAGATAGCAGAACTGGTTGAACAGCAGGCCAAAAGCGGTAAAAAGCAGCAGTTGCCTACGGTCGGCAGGCGTGGTCCAGAGCTTGACCAGACGCTCGCGATCGCGCGTGACCACCACGGCCATAAAGAGCAGGCCGGCGAGAATCTGGCGCACACTCATAAGCCACAGGGTATCAACGTGATAAGTATCGAACAGAAAGCTCGCGCTGGTGCCCGAAAAACCCCAAAACGAACCGCCCACCAGCGTGGCCAGAACGCCCGTAATCATCTTGTGCGTCGAGGCACTGTTCAGGCGGTCGCGCCATGCACGGCGGGTGCTGCGGCTGAGCTCGTCGGTGCCCTCGGGCACATCAATGTTCGATATATCGGTCATCGGCACCGAAGCCCCCGCGCCTTCGACCTGCTCGACACACTCTTTGCTCATTCCACTCCCCCAAAACAGCCTGGAAACAATTCGGCTTACCTTACCACGGCGAAGGCACCAGCTGGAGGCTTGTCCGCTTATCGGTAGGACAATTCCGCAGGCGTCTTTCCGTAGCTCGATACCGCAATGGCCTTGCATTATGCGACAGCCAAATCGCGGCAGCAGGCTCTTTTGAAATGGATATGACAAAGCCCCCGAATTCCACAATGTAAGCGATTTTTAAAAATGTTCTTGCCACCGAGTTCAGGCTCCGTTATATTATCCCTTGCGCGCTTGCGCACCCTTGATCGGGCGTTTAGCTCAGGGGGAGAGCGCTTCCCTGACACGGAAGAGGTCAGAAGTTCAAATCTTCTAACGCCCACCAAATGTTCGCAGCTCAGAGGCTATGTCCTCTGGGCTGTTTTGTTTTACCACCAAGCACGCCGCCAAATAAGCCACCAAATATTGATCCAAGGTCTGTACGCGATGGTCTTCGCATCCCATAGAGGTGCCGACAGATTGCATACGTCCTGGCCGACCGTGACCGCAACATGTTGGTCAAGCATAATCTTTTGGATTCTTTTGGCGTGAGCGGCTTGGTTTTGGTAGGATTTGTCAGCGGCTTGACTAAGGGGGTTTTATAACTGCCATGCAGGTAGCCGTGTTGGTAACGTTTTACCGACTTGCCAAGAACCCCTCATAATTAATGCGTCTGCAAAATGACTAATTGCTTTGACCTGCTGAAACACTATATGTTGTGTTTGACCTAAAAAAAGAATACAGGATATAGATGCCTCTTTGTCGTATGATAGATGGCGGACAGAGAACGAGGACCTTATTCGCCCCATTTGGATGGATCTTCGAGCCCCTTGATTGGCTGCGAGGATTGTCCGCATGAGGGCCTATGGTTTTCGAAAACACAGATTGCGCGACGGCGCCGCAAGACAGGGGCAAGCCCTGCCGGGCATCGTTTGGCTCTGAAGCGCAATACGATTTCGACGCGAAAGAGGCAAGAGGATGAAGATCATCAAGCGCAGCGGCACCGAGGTTGTCTTTGACATCGATAAGATTGTCAATGCCATCCGCGCCGCAAACTTGGAGGTCGAGGAGAGCTCTCGTCTTACCGACCGCCAGGTGGTTTACGCGGCACAAAACGTCGCCGAGGCATGCGAGAACGCGGGCCACACCGTGTCGGTCGAGGAGATTCAGGATCTGGTCGAGGACGAGATTATGCGTCTCGACTGCTACGAGGTCGCTCGCCATTACATCATCTATCGCTATGTTCAGAGCCTGAAGCGCCAGAAGAACACGACCGACGACAAGATTCTGTCGCTGATTGAGTGCAACAACGAAGAGGTCAAGCAGGAGAACTCCAACAAGAACCCGACCGTCAATTCCGTTCAGCGTGACTACATGGCCGGCGAGATCTCCAAGGACCTGACCCAGCGTGTGCTGCTGCCCCAGGAGATTGTGGATGCTCACAATGAGGGTCTGATTCACTTCCATGATTCGGACTACTTTGCCCAGCACATGCATAACTGCGACCTGGTGAACCTGGAGGATATGCTCCAGAACGGTACTGTTATTTCGGGCACGCTGATCGAGAAGCCGCACAGCTTCTCGACTGCCTGCAACATCGCGACGCAGATCATCGCTCAGGTTGCTTCCTCCCAGTACGGTGGCCAGTCGATTTCGCTGACCCATCTTGCCCCGTTCGTCGAGGTGAGCCGTCAAAAGATTCGCGGCGAGGTCGCCCGCGAGCTCGAGGAGCTCGGCGTTTCCGCATCTCCCGAAAAGGTCCGCGAGGTTGTTGAGGACCGCCTGCGTGACGAGATCCGCCGCGGCGTTCAGACGATTCAGTATCAGGTCGTGACCCTTATGACCACGAATGGCCAGGCGCCGTTCGTGACGGTCTTTATGTATCTCAATGAGGCCCGTACGCCCCAGGAGAAGCACGACCTTGCCATGATTGTGGAGGAGACGCTTCGTCAGCGCTATGAGGGCGTTAAGAACGAAGCCGGCGTGTGGATCACCCCGGCGTTCCCCAAGCTCATCTACGTGCTCGAGGACGATAACGTTCACGAGAATTCCCCGTACTTCTACCTGACCCAGCTGGCTGCTAAGTGCACCGCCAAGCGCATGGTGCCCGACTACATCTCCGAGAAGAAGATGCGCGAGCTGAAGCTGTCGAAGGGCGAGACCGCCGGCAATGGCGATTGCTACACCTGCATGGGTTGCCGTAGTTTCCTGACGCCCGACCGTTCGGGCAACGGCTTTAACAACGTTGCCAACGCGCTGAACTACGACCCGAACAAGCCCAAGTACTATGGTCGCTTTAACCAGGGCGTCGTGACCATCAACCTGCCCGATGTCGCGCTGAGCTCGCACCAGGATATGGATAAGTTCTGGAAGATCTTCGACGAGCGCCTTGAGCTGTGCCACCGTGCCCTGCTGTGCCGTCATGAGCGCCTGATGGGTACGCTTTCTGACGCCGCACCGATTCTGTGGCAGTACGGCGCCCTCGCTCGTCTGAAGAAGGGCGAGACGATCGACAAGCTGCTCGTGGGCGGTTACTCCACCATTAGTCTGGGTTATGCCGGCCTGTACGAGTGCGTCAAGTACATGACGGGCCACAGCCACACCGAGAAGGAGGGCACGCCGTTTGCCATGGCCGTCATGCAGCGCATGAACGACAAGTGCGCCGAGTGGAAGGCCGAAAGCGATATTGACTTCTCGCTGTACGGTACCCCGCTTGAGTCGA
>USLO01000177.1 GCA_900555515.1 uncultured Collinsella sp. | reverse complement strand
GTGAGCACACCGGTGCGGCCCACCTGGATGCGAATCTCGCGCAGGATGGTCTGCTTTTCCTCGGGCGGGAACTTAAATGCAATGGCCCAGCGCGGCGCGCGGGCGGTAAAGCCCAGGTCGAGCTGCTGCTGGAAGCTGTCAACCTTTACGACCACGCCGTCGATGTCGTAGTCCAGGTCGCCGCGGTGCTCGAGCGCCTGGGCACAGAACTCGTGGACCTCGGCCGGCGTGGCGCAACGAGCCACGTTGGGGTTGACGCTAAAGCCGGCGCTACGCAGCCAGTCGAGAAATTCGCGCTGGCTGTGGACGTGCAGCGGGTCGGTGTCGGCGATGGCGTAGATAAAGGTGGCCAGGTCGCGGCGAGCCGTGACCTTGGGATCCTTCTGACGCAGGCTGCCGGCGGCAGCGTTGCGCGGGTTGGCGAAGGGGTCGCGGCCCTCGGTATCGGCCTCTTCATTCAGGCGAACAAAGCTGCCCTTAGGCATGTAGACCTCACCGCGCACTTCGATGGTACGCTCGCGGTCGGCGCCCATGTGAGCGAGCGCCGGCTCGGACAGGTGCATGGGCACGTCCTTGATGGTTCGCACGTTGAGCGACACGTCCTCGCCCGTGGTGCCGTCGCCGCGCGTGGCCGCGCGCACGAAGGTTCCGTTCTGGTAGGTAAGCGCCACACCCAGACCGTCGATCTTAAGCTCGCAGGTATAGGTGACGCTGCCAGCACCGAGCGCATCTTCGGTGCGCTGGAGCCATGCGTCGAGCTCGTCCAGATCCATGGCATCGTCCATGGAATACATGCGTGCCATGTGCGTGACCGGCGTAAACTGCTCGCTCACGTAGCCACCTACGCGCTGGGTATAACTGTCGGGCGTCACCAGATCGGGGTAGGTCGCCTCGATCTGCTGGAGCTCAACAAGCATTTTGTCAAAGGCGGTGTCCGAAATCTCGGGCGCATCGAGCATGTAGTAGCGGTACGCGTGGTAATCGAGCTCGTGGCGCAGCTCGGCCGCGCGCGCTGCCGCTTGGGCACGGGCGTCGGTCGGTGCGGTGGCTTCCACGGTCGTGGGCGTTTCGGTATCGATGTCCACGCCGTCACCAAACAGGCTCGATTGCTCCATAGCGGCACTCCTTCGCTCGATTTCAAACGGATACAAGAGTACCACCGGTCGCAACGGGGTCGAATAGCGGTCTCAAACCGCACCGAATCGGCAGCCGCCAGACTGGGGTGGACAGTTAGTTCAGATACGTATAAATCCTAGAGCTGAATCAGGCACGAACACCTCTGTTTCGACTACTTTAGGCTCCTCGAGACCATGTAAACGTCCCACTCTCCCTTCCAAACACCCATTCGAGCCCCATCCCAATCAATAATTGCTCAAAACGCATCCCAAGCTGCCCCCAGATTTATACGTATCTGAACTAACTGTCCAGACCATTGCGAACCAGGCCTCTTGTCAGCCCCAAGTGGTCCGTTTTCCTCCGTCCCCAATGGATCGGTACGAAAAGAGGGGGCTGTCCCGCGTTGGCGGGACAGCCCCCTCTGGCTTCGATATGTGCGATACAGCTCGTTAGAAACCCTGGCCGTAGCCCTGGCCCTGGCCCTGCTGGCCCAGCAGCTCCTCCAGGTACTGGCGCAGCTGCTCGTCGGTAATACCGCCGTTGCCGGTGTCGGTCGAGCTGTCGTCCTGTTGCTGGTTCTGCAGCTCCTCGTCGGAGCCCAGTTCAACCGTGACCTTTTTCTCTTCCTTGCCGCGCATGAGCGTGATCTCGACCTTCTCGCCCACCTCGTGGCTACGCAGTGCGATGATCAGGCCATCGGCGCTCGTAATCTCGTCGTCGCCCAGCTTGGTGATGACATCGCCCTCCTGGATGCCGGCCTTGGCGGCGGGACCGTCCTCGACGACGCTTGCCACATACGCGCCGCTATCGGTGCTCAGCTTGTTGGTGCGGGCGTTGAGCGCGTTAACGCTCGAAAGCGTAGCGCCCATGTACGGATGCACCGGCGTCTTGCCGTCGATAATCTGGTCGGCAATGTTCTTGGCGTAGTTAACCGGAATGGCAAAGCCCACGCCCGAGCTGGAGCCCGAGTAGCTCTCGATAAGCGAGTTGATGCCCACCAGCTCGCCGTTGTCGTTAACGAGCGCGCCGCCGGAGTTGCCCGGGTTGATGGCGGCGTCGGTCTGGATCATGTTGGCATAGATGGTGTTACCGCTGGTAGAGCTCATGGCCGTGGAGCGATACAGCGCCGACACGATACCCGTGGAGACAGACTGCTCGTTGCCAAACGGCGAACCGATCGCCATGACCCACTCGCCCACGTTGAGCTTGGAGGAGTCACCGATCTCGATCGGTGTGAGCTTGGAGGCGTCGGCGTCCTTGAGCTTGATGACGGCGAGGTCGCTCGAGGCGTCGTTGCCCACGAACTCGGCCTCGTAGGTGGTGCCGTCATCCATGGTCACCACGTACTGATCGTAACCATCGACCACGTGGTTGTTGGTGAGGATGTGGCCCTCGGTATCGAGCACCACGCCCGAACCGACGCTACCCGAGCTATCCGACCCGTCAGCAGACTGCGAAAGCGAGCCATTCTGGCTGCCGCTCGAAGTGGCAGTGATGGAAACGACGGAGGGCATGGCCTTGGCGGAAACGGCCTCGGCAAGTGTAGTATCCTCGGAGTCAATGGTGATCTTTTGCGTCGATGAACCCGAAGCGCCCGCCGTCACGGAATTCTTGCCGCCACCGATATCGAGCGTGCCGCTCATAATGAGCGCAATGACCAGCAGGGCTCCGCAGGCACAGCCGGCGAGTGCCGTAATAAAGATCGGCAGCTTTTTGGTCTTGGTCTTGACCACCGTGTGCTTGTTCACGACCTGCGCACCGCCCAGCGGCTTGCCGGTCTGCGTGTCGTAGGCCTGCACGTAGGGAATGTTGCTGTCGGCAGGCGTCGACTCCACCTGCACACGCGGCTGCTGCTGGGTCTCGCCGGCGTTGCCCGCGTCCTGGGGACGCTGGGAATCGTTCTCGCTCATAGCTGCGATCCTTTCGTCAAATAACCAAAGGCCCGCCAAACATGTGGCGGGCCATCATTGTTCACGTTGAGTTGTACCCCAATATGCGGGCGCAAGTGTATGAGAACGCAATCTTTTAGGAAGGCTTAAGTTCTGTTGCAGATTCGAGAGGAACCCTCACCTGCGGCAGAACCACCACAAAGGTGCCTGTCCCCTTTGTGGTGGAAATCTAGTCCTTAAACAGATAGCCCACGCCGCGGACGGTGGTGATGTGCGCCGCGATCTGCGGGCCCACCTTGGAGCGAATGCGTCGAATGTGCACGTCGACGGTGCGCGTACCACCGCAGTACTCAAAGCCCCACACGCGGTGCAGTAGCACCTCGCGGCTGTAAGCACGGTTGGGGTGCGTCGCCAAAAAGCTCAGCAGCGAGTACTCCATCAGCGTCAGGTCGATGGGCTCGTTATCGAGCGT
>USLO01000176.1 GCA_900555515.1 uncultured Collinsella sp. | reverse complement strand
CCGGAGTACGTCATGAACTACCTGCTGGAGCGCGCGGGCCTGACCGGCCAGGTGACGCTCGAGTTTAAGAGCGAGCCAACCGAGGTGCTGTCGGCCCTGCTTGCCGACCCGTCCGCCGTGGGCGTGCTGCCGGAGCCGTTCAAGACCGCTGCCATCGCCAAGAGCGAAGGCAAGCTGTCGGCGCCGGTGAGCCTGACCGGTGTGTGGGATGAGCTGGCGGGCGACACGGGTTCGCGCCTGCTGACGGGTGTGACCGTGGTGCGCCGCGCGTTTGCCGAGGAGCATCCCGAGGCCGTGGCGGAGTTCTTGAGCTGCCATGCGGCGAGCGTTGAGGCCGTGAACGCGGCGCCGGCGGACTGGGCTCAGGCCGTGGTCGATGCGGGTATCGTGGATAACGCCAAGATCGCCGAAAAGGCGATTCCCGGGTGCATGCTCGTGTGCCAGACGGGGAAGGATATGAAGGCGGCGCTCGGTGGGTACCTGCAGGTGCTGGCCGATGCGGACCCGAGCGCCGTGGGCGGCAAGCTCCCGGCCGATGATTTCTACTACATGGAGTAGCCCGTGTGTGCGTTTGCTCGACACATGACAAAGCGTATGAAGGCGGTGGCGGCAGCAGGTGCCGTTGCCGCCTTTTGGCTTGCCGTGTGGGTCTTCGCGGCGGCGCTGGTGGCACAGCCGCTGATTTTGCCGGGGCCGGGTGCTGTTGTGGTGGCGTTGCTGCGGCTGGTATGCGATGCCGTCACGTGGGCGATTCTGGCAGGCTCGGGCTTGCGAATTTTGGGCGGGCTGGCACTTGCCACGGTGTGCGGCGGCGTGCTGGCGGGAGTCTCGGTACGGTCGCGGACGTTTGCCCGCCTGGTGGCGCCGGCGCTTTCGTTTGTTAAGGCGACACCGGTTGCCTGCGTGGTGGTCCTGCTGCTCATTTGGTTGGGGTCGGCGCGCGTGAGCATTGCAGCGGTCTTTTTGATGGCGCTGCCAGGCGTGTATTTTTCGCTGGCCGAGGGCTTGTCGCAGGCGAATAAACCGCTGGAGCAGATGTTTCGCCTGCATGGCGTGCGGGGCTGGCGACTGTTCTTCGCCCATACCTGGCGCGAAGTCCTGCCATTTGTGCTTTCGTGCGCCCGTGCTGTGATTGGCATGAGCTGGAAGGCCGGCGTGGCGGCGGAGCTGATCGGCATGGCGGCGGGCACCGTGGGTGAGCGCATCTATCAGGCAAAGCTGTTGATCGAGACGGCTGATCTGCTGGCGTGGACCGTGCTGGTCGTTGCCGCCTCGTGGGCGTGTGAGCGCGTGCTGGTGTGGTCGCTGCGGGTTTCGGGACCCGTGGCATGGCGTGTTGCCGTGCGGGCGCATGGACATGGACTGCGCGGGCGTGCGGGGGCCGCGAGCGATGGCGCTTCGGCGGAGCTTGCGCTTGCCGTGGGCGATCGCGCGCCCTGGGCGCCGGCGCTGGGCGGTCTGGTGCTTCGTGTGCCCACCGGCGGGCGTACCTGCGTGATGGGCGCCTCGGGGGTGGGCAAGTCGACGTTGCTCGCGCTAGCGGCGGGGGAGTGCGCACCGTGCTCGATGGTGTTTCAGGATGCACACTTGGTCGAGTCCGCCTCGGCGCTGGATAACGTGCTGGTGTGCGCCGATGCGCGTGTGGATGCTTCGAGCGCCGCGGCATTGCTGCGCCTGCTGGTGCCGGGAATCGATGTGCATGCTCGCGTGGCCGAGCTTTCGGGCGGGCAGCGCCGTCGCGTCGAGATCGCTCGAGCCCTGCTGTGCCCGGGCGGCGCCGTCATTCTGGATGAGCCCTTTACCGGTTTAGATACCGCTGCGCGCGACGCATGCGCCGAAGCTGTGCTCGACCTGCTCGACGGCCGCATGCTCCTGCTTGCCACGCACGATGTCGCCGACGCTCAGGCCCTCGATATCTCGGACATCATCACGCTCTAAATACTTACTCAGCAACAAAATGATTCGTTTTCCTCCGTCCTAATGGGGTCGGGTGTGGTATTCTATCTGCGGGGTAATACTTAGGATTACCAAGTAATACCAACGCCGCAGAAACAAACTCCGGATGCGGGCCAATCGGGTTGCCTTCACAGCCCGTCGCCCAGCCGCGTGGCCCGCATCTATCCGCACTACCGTCGTTTCAAAAAGGAAGCGCCATGGCAGAACACATGACCCCCGTAGTCGCGAAGGTCTTGCCTGAGGAGAAGGCAGCCTTCGCGGCGGCAACCCAGCTCGTGGGCACCACGCCGTCCAACGCCATCCGCATGTTTATCGCCGCGTTCAATCGCTGCGGCACCTTCCCGTTCGACATCTCGCCCAGCGGGGCCTTTGGCACTGCGCCCGATTCTTATCAATAAGTGATCCGTTTTCCTCCGTCCCCATGGAATCAGCTCTCTGCCGAGTTGTGGTAGAACTAGGGAACGGTTTTGAGGAGGTTGGCATGCTCAATGCGATAGCGTGGGCGCTTGCCTGTTTTGGCGTTGTCGCTGCCGATATAGCCCTGAGCGTGGTTCTGTTTTCTGTTCTCGATGCCGTGTCGGCGCTGACGGGCTATCCGATCGACAATCTCGATATCCAATGGTTCCAGGCCGCCGCTCAGACGGCGTCGTTTTTGATGGCGCTGCTGTGGTGGCGTTATCTGTGGCCGCGCTCGTTTATGGCGCGCCGGCAAGGCGAGCACCCGCTCGGTGGGGGAGCAGGCGCGGCATGGAAGCGCATCGTCTGCGTTGTCGTGATCGGCCTGTCCATGCAGGTGGTCATTAGCTACCTATGCGACGGCGTGCTGTCGCTGCTGCCCGAGGTCGCGGCAGACTATAGCGAGCTCGTCGAGGAAACAGGCATGGGCGACACGAGCTATCTGGCCGTTCTGACCACGGTGATTGGCGCGCCATTTTGCGAAGAGCTCCTGGTGCGCGGCATCATCTTTGAGTTCTCACTGCGTGCGTTTAATCCACAGTGCCATCCGCTCTGGAAACGTCGGCGCCGCGTGAACGCGCAAGACGGCGCCATAGCGCCCTGGGAGGCCCCGAGTGCCTGGGGCGTCGCCGCGGCAATCGTACTGCAGGCGGCGGTCTTCGGCTTTATGCACATGAACTGGGTGCAGGGCTGCTATGCGGGCGCTGCCGGTCTCATTTTTGGTTGGGTGCTCGTGACCACTGGAAAGCTCCGCTACACGATCCTGCTGCACTTTGCCTTTAATGCCGGGTCGTATCTCATGGGGCTGCTGTGGTTTGTGAACACACCGCTCGACGTGGCGGTCACGGTTGCCATCGCCGGCTTTGTGCTGGTAGAGGCGATGCGCTCGCTGCTCCGGTCGTGCATTTCTGAGCCATGTGAAACTGATCGACCTGATTATCAATGACTTTAATTAGACCGATGCGTCCTGAACGCACCTGGCGTTTCGCCGAATGCTTCTTTAAATTTGGCTCTGTTAGACCAGGATTGACATACATGTGTCCCCACGGTGCCATATCGTTGACCCCGTAGACCGCGACGA
>USLO01000175.1 GCA_900555515.1 uncultured Collinsella sp. | reverse complement strand
CTGCGCACCCCGCTCGCCCTTATGCAAGCACAGATTGAACTATTCATCTCCGAGCACTCCGGTTTGCAACCCGAAACAGCCGAGCTGCTCGGCCTGCTACAAGAACAAACCGAGCGCATGTCTCGAATGGCCAAGGTATTGCTCGAGATGAGTGAGCTCCGCAGCGTTCCTTGCGAGGACGATGTGGAACTTGGTCCCTTGTCCGAAGAGGTCCTCACCGACCTTGCGCCACTTGCCGAAAATAAGGGCATAGCCCTCAATTGTGCTGGAGACGCTTTAGTAATCGGAAGTGATACGCTCCTCTATCGGCTGGTGTTTAACCTGGCCGAAAACGCTATCCGCTATAGCCGCACCGACTCGAGCGTTACCGTCTCCATCTGCGACAACGACAGCCACGTGTTCCTGCGAGTCGAGGACCAGGGCCCAGGAATACCCAAGCAGTACCGAGAGAGCATCTTCCAGCCGTTCTTTCATCTAGACAAATCCCGCAGCAGGGCATACGGCGGCGCAGGACTCGGGCTAGCGCTCGTTTGGGAGATTGCAGCGCTTCACAGTGGCACGGTAGAGGTCGAAACAAGTTCTGAGAACGGGACTACCATGCTCGTAAGCCTTCCAAAACGATCCGCAACGTTAACCGAACAGTAAAACGAAAGGGGTCCCGAGCAACAGGGGTACAATTGCTGCTATTGTTGCCAGCTGTTGGGAGATGGAAGATGGACTGCGATGGCTACCCACACGTTCCCATGCCGTTGATGTGCACCGCCTTTGTGCCGGGGCAGATTGACGCTGCAGTTGCAGGTATTCCCGACCCCGATTCACGCACCATCGCCACGGCAGAAGCGCTGTACTTTCGCGGACAGGCCACCCTCGCCGCCGAGACAGCACGCCCCTATCTTGACGCCACCGATCCCGCACCGCGCTATTCCGCATGCTTTATCTGCGGATACGCCAGTCTGTCGCTCAACCGTATCGCCGACGCCCGTCGGTGCCTTGCGGGCATCCTCGATACGCCAGCCGACAAAGAATCGCCCGCCATCCACGCCACGCATATCCTGTTCGCCTCGGCCGCGAGCGTCCTGTTGCACTTGCCTTCCCCGTATTCTGCCGAAGAGTTTTATCCACTTGCGGCGCATCTGCCCGAAGGCCTGCGCCTGTTCGCCAGCTACGTGATGGCGCACGCCTTGTATCTGCGCGGCGAATACGGCCGCAGCCTAGGCATGGCGGAAAACGCCCTGATTATGAAACAGGGAAGCTATCCCATCTCGGAACTATTCCTGCACCTGGCAGCTTCCATGGCATGCATGAGCCTCAAGGACATCGACGCCGCAAAAACGCACTTCGGAGCTGCTTGGGACATTGCGCGCCCCGACGGCCTTATCGAGCTCATCGGCGAACACCACGGCCTTTTGCAGGGACTCATCGAGGCATGCCTAAAATCGCAATACCCTGACGATTTCGCACGCATCATCGAAATCACGTACCGCTTCAGCTACGGCTGGCGGCGCATCCACAACCCCGATTCGGGCGAGGACGTGGCCGACGATCTAACGACCACGGAATTCACCATGGCCATGCTCGCCTGTCGTGGGTGGACCAACGCCGAAATCGCACGCCATATGGGAGTATCGCCGGGCACCGTCAAAAACCGCCTATCAGGAGTGTATGCCAAGCTTGGTATCGGAACTCGCGCCGAGCTGGTTGCCCACATGTTGCGCTAGCGGCCAGACTACCTGGTATATCGAAAGCGTCCCGGGGGCCCGACGCTTTCGCGCGCTCAAATTGGACATTTTGGCCATCGAACGGCACTACCGCCACGGAGCACCTTCTCGCAAAATTGGATTATTTCCTCCGATATTTGCGGGATGGGAGCCCAAAATGCTTGATCGCCGTTCGCTACTTATCGCCGGAGCATCCTCGCTGGCAGGCATCATGCTGCCTCGCGTGCCGGGAAGCAAAAATGCATTCCTGCTGCCGTTCGCCCCCACCGAGGCATACGCCGACGAAGATGATCCCTTCAAGGTCTTGGTGCTCTCGCGCACCATGTTTGGTGTGGTCGTGGTCGACGTCGCCAACAAGAATACGCCCATCACGGGTGCCCAGGTCACGCTCACATCGCGCTATGCCGCAGGCAAGCAGCTCACCGCCACGACCGATGACGAAGGCACGGCCATCTTTGAGATCGCACCGCTTTCGGAAGGCTACGTGGACGAGGCAACGCTTCTCGACGCGTACGACTTTAACGGCGGCATCTCCATTAGCATGGCAGGCTACCGCGATGTCGAGATTCCCCTCGCGCGTATCCAGGGTGGCACCGCCATAACCGCGCCCACGCGTCCGCTTTCCGACGGCGAGCCGTACTTCCGCCAGCTCACATTCGACGAATGGGACATCCAGTACGCCGACGCTACGTTCATGGCATTGCCGAAGGACGACGCCGGAAACGACCAACCCGACACGCACGCCTTTACCGTGCAGGCACATCTGCCACAGGGTGGACAGGCAACGCTGCACATCAACAAGGTAATGCCCGCCACGGGCAGCTCGCCCGAAACCGTCACACAGATTGGCCAAGTCAAGGCCAGCGCATCGGGCGCGGATAATCTGGCAATGTTCACACTCGAAGACAAGTTCCTCGATGCAGCGTCAAACCTTCTGGAAGAAGGGTGCAGGCTGCGCTTCGTCCTCGACTATCAGGGTAAAACCTACACGCTCTCCTCCCCCATGGCCGTTGTCACCGCGCCGGCCGCAAAGGCGGAATCGGGCTCGACCACTATCATTCCCACCACCATGGACCAAGAGATCACTCCGTTTGATTTCCCCGCATCGTTTCCCGGCATCGGCGGCAACAAGTTCACCTGCTGGATGCCCTCGTTCCCCATTTTGTTCGATTTCTCGTTTGCCGGGTACGTACTGTTTGGCGGAGGATACAAACCGGTCGGCTACATGAACGATTCGGGTAATCCGGATCCGGAGTACTGGAAGAAGTCGCCGCGCGAGTCGGGTGCCAAGCAGGCAAACCGCTACCTCGACGAAATGGAGGGGAAGTGGAATCAGTACAAGAGCATGAGTGCCGGTTCGGGCACCGATCCAAGGAACACCAAGCTCCTTCGCCACCACTGTACGCCGCTGTTCACGATGGATATCGCCACACAGCTGTACGGCTCGCTCGCCTACGATTGGGTGGGCAAAACCTGGGGTAGCAACAACGACCCCGCATACGGCAATATTAAAGCCCTCTTCCAGGTAAGAACCGACCTCAATTGGACCGAGCAGTTTACCCTAGGACCGGTGCCGTTTTTCCTAAACGTCAACCCCTGGGTGCTGGCGAAGCTGGCGCTCGCCGTGGGTGCCCACACGCACGGCAGCGGCGCGGCGTTTTTTAAAAACATTTCGCTCGACTATTCAAACACCTCGGGCTCATTCACCATCCAGATCGGGCTTGCCGTCACCTTTGGCGCCGGCGTTGCAGGCGTCGCTTCGTCTGCCGTGCGCGGCGC
>USLO01000174.1 GCA_900555515.1 uncultured Collinsella sp. | reverse complement strand
GCCTGCGCAAGGCCGGCGCCCGCGAGGTGCATTGGTTGCCGCTTTACTGCAAAAAGGGCCGCCCCGGATGGCAGTTGCAGGTGATCTGCTCGCATGAGGATATCGAGCGCCTACAGACGATTATCTTTTTGGAAACCACGACCAACGGCATCCGCCGCCAGGTTATGGAGCGCGTCTGTCTGCCGCGTCGTTTTGAGCAGGTGGCGACGCCTTGGGGCGAGGTGGCCGTTAAAGTAGCCACCCTGCCCGACGGCAGTGAGCGTGCGGCGCCCGAGTACGAGGACTGCTCCCGCCTCGCTCGCGAGCACAACGTGCCGCTCCAACGCGTGATGCAGGCGGCCCAGAGCGCGGCACTGCGATTTGAATAGCGCGGCCGGCGACATCCCGCGCCCAGTCATATCAACCCCACCCGAAAGGACCACCATGAAATACCTCATCGCTTCCGACATTCACGGCTCGGCATATTGGACCGAACGCCTGGTCGCCGCCATCGAGTCCGAGCAGCCCGACCGCATCGTGCTGCTGGGCGACCTGCTCTACCACGGCCCGCGCAACGACCTGCCGCGCGACTACGCCCCCAAGCGTGTGATTCCGCTGCTCAACGCCCTGGCCGACCGCATCATCGCGGTGCGCGGCAACTGCGACGCCGAGGTCGACCAGATGGTGCTCGACTTCCTCGTCATGGCCGACTACGCCACGCTGTTTGACGAGACCGGCCGCGAACTGTTCCTGACGCACGGCCACGTCTTTGGCGCCGGCATACATAACAGCGTCGACCACGCGCCCGCGCTGCCCGAGGGCTCCGCGCTCGTCTACGGCCACACGCACATCAAGGTTAACGAGGCAAGCGAGGCGCACCCGGGCCTGTGGCTCTTCAATCCCGGCAGCGTGAGTATTCCCAAGGACGGTACGCACAGCTACGGCATCTACGAGGGCGGTGCGTTCCGTCACGTGATCATGGAGGAGGACTAACCATGGCGCAGCACATGGCTCAGCAAAATGCCGAGGGCTCGCGCGATCTGTCCACGCTGGTCGACGCGTCGGCCGAGCTGCAGCATCTGGTGCAGACCATCTGGCGTCTGCGCCAGCCCGACGGCTGCCCGTGGGACCGCGAGCAGACGCACCAGAGCATCGGCAAGAACATGATCGAGGAAGCCTACGAGGCGCTCGATTGCATCGAGGCGGACGACGCAGCGCACCTGCGTGAGGAGCTCGGCGACGTGCTCATGCAGGTGGTACTGCATGCGCAGATTGCGGCGGACGCCGGTGAGTTTACGCTGGCCGATGTGGCACGCGATATCGACGCCAAGCTCATCCGCCGCCACCCACACGTGTTTGGCGATGCGGATGCCGATAACTCCGACGAGGTGCTCAAGATCTGGGACGAGGTCAAGCTTGCCGAGAAGGCTGCCAAGGACAAGGCCGTGGCAGCAGGCGAGGCTGCGCCTGAGGGCCTGCTCGACGGCGTGCCCACGCATCTGCCGGCATTGATGCAGGCGCAGAAGGTGTCGCGCAAGGCAGCGGCCGTGGGCTTTGAGTGGGAGACGGTCCAGGATGTGTGGGACGAGGTCGCCGATGAGCGTGCCGAGTTTGAGGCCGAGGCCCCCGGCTCGTCCGAGCGCGAGATGGAGTTTGGCGACCTGCTCTTTGCCCTGGTCAACGTTGCGCGCAAGGAGGGGATCGACGCCGAGAGTGCCCTTCGTGCCAGCACGGCAAAGTTCCGCCGCCGCTGGGCCGCGATGGAGCAGATGGCGGCCAACGCCCATGTGGATCTGGCTGAGCTTTCGACCCACGGCCTCAACGACCTCTGGGATGCCGCCAAGGCAGAGGAGTAAGACTGCGGGAACGACGGGCTGACATGCCTCATCGTTCCCGCTAAATTTTTCGAAAAACAATTGTATCCCTCGGCTAACTTAGGGCATAATGCAAAAAGTGCGACATGGCTAACTTACGGAAGCGCACCGATGGTGCACGGTCGGCCAGTCGCTTGCATCAACTACGTTTCCAAGTGAGAGGGAGACAACATGAGCGATATTTTGGATGTCTACGGTCGTGAGGTGCTCGACAGCCGCGGCAATCCCACCGTCGAGGTCGAGGTCGTGCTCGAGGATGGCAGCTTTGGCCGCGCAATGGTGCCTTCGGGCGCTTCGACCGGCGCCTTTGAGGCATGTGAGCTGCGCGACGGCGACAAGGGTCGCTATCTGGGCAAGGGCGTCTCGCAGGCCGTCGAGCACGTCAACAACGAGTGCGCCGATGCCGTCGTGGGCCTCGATGCCTTCGACCAGCGCACTGTCGATGCTGCGTTGATCGCCGCGGACGGTACCCCCAACAAGACCAAGCTCGGTGCCAACGCCATCCTGGGCGTGTCACTGGCCGTCGCCCGCGCCGCGGCAGAGTCGGCGGGCCTGTCGCTGTACCAGTACCTGGGCGGCGTCAACGCTCATCTGCTGCCCACGCCCATGATGAACATCCTCAACGGTGGCGTGCATGCCGACAACAACGTCGACTTCCAGGAGTTCATGATCATGCCCGTGGGTGCTCCGAGCTTTGCCGAGGGCCTGCGCTGGTGCGCCGAGGTCTACCACACCCTCAAGGGCGTGCTGCATGAGGCCGGCCTGGGCGGCGGCGTGGGCGACGAGGGCGGCTTCGCGCCCAATCTCAAGACCAATGCCGAGCCGTTCGAGTACATCACCAAGGCCGTGGAGAAGGCCGGCTTTAAGCCCGGCGTCGACTTCATGTACGCCATGGATCCGGCCTCGACCGAGTTCTACAACGCCGAGACCGGCATGTACGAGCTCAAGGGCGAGGGCGTGGAGTACACGAGCGCCCAGATGGTCGATTACTGGGAGAAGCTCGTCGACACCTACCCCATCATCTCCATCGAGGACGGCATGGCCGAGGAGGACTGGGACGGCTGGGTCGAGCTCACCCAGCGCATTGGCAATAAGGTGCAGCTGGTGGGCGACGACCTGTTCGTCACCAACACCGAGCGCCTCAAGAAGGGCATCGAGCTGGGCGCCGCCAATGCGATCCTGGTCAAGGTCAACCAGATCGGCACGCTCACCGAGTCGCTCGAGGCCATCGAGACCGCCAAGGAGGCCGGCTACGCTTGCATCGTGAGCCACCGTTCCGGCGAGACCGAGGATTCCACGATCGCCGACCTGGTCGTGGGCGTCAATGCCGGCCAGATCAAGTCGGGCGCCCCGTGCCGCAGCGACCGCATCGCCAAGTACAACCAGCTCATCCGTATCGAGGACGAGCTCGAGGGCAGCGCGCGCTACGCCGGCAAGTCTGCGTTCTACAACATTCGCTAAACAAGTGGTGCGCGCGGGGAGCGGGGTTGACTCGGCTCCGTTCCACTTCTGATGGCCGCCATTGGGCGCTGGGCCATATGGCTCAGCGCCTTTTTTATGTCGAGCAAAGGCTGGCGAAGGCGGTGCGGGCGCTCGTGCTATAACTAGAATACTTAGCGCAAACAAACCTCAACCGCACAAGGCGCACATGGATCAGATTTACGACAACAGGTACTATTCCGCCGGTTCGCGTGAGCCGTCG
>USLO01000173.1 GCA_900555515.1 uncultured Collinsella sp. | reverse complement strand
ACGCGACTGGTAGAGCTGGCAGAGGTGACAATCGCCCAGAACGGCCTCAATTTCCTCGAGTGCGACCTCACGTGGTGCCTGATGGGTATGGCCGGGGATGTGCATGACGCCCATGGCGACTCCTACACGTAGACCTTGTCGAGGCGCATGCCAAAGCCGCAGGCGACCTCGTAGTTAATCGTTCCGCGCAGTCGGGCCATCTCGTCCATAGTGATCTCGGCATCGCCATCGCGGCCGACAATAATCATCTCGTCACCATATTCGGCCTCGGGAATCTCGTGTGCCGGGTTGGACTGAATGGCGACCATAAACTGATCCATGCAGATATTGCCAACCTGATGCACGCGCTCGCCGCGATACAGCACATCCATACGATTGGAAAGCGTACGCGATAGGCCGTCGGCATAACCAATCGGCAGCGTGCAGATCTGAACGCGCGTACGCGGTACGCGGTAGGTAAAGCCGTAGCCCACGCCCTCACCCATCGCAGGGTGTGCCACACGCGTCACGCGCGCATGGACGCTCATAACGGGATCAAGCTGCATCACGCGGCCACTCAGCTCGCACGGCTGCATGCCATACAAGCCAACGCCGGCGCGAATCATATCAAAATGCATCGAGGGGTCGAGCATCGAGGACGGCGTGTTGGCACAATGCACGATACCGCACTCAAAACCCGCATCCTTAATGGCCTGAACGGCCTCGGTAAAGCGCTGACACTGCAGTTTGTAGTCCCAGCCCGAAGGTTCATCGGCCGTGGCGAAGTGCGTAAATACGCCGTCGCACTGAATACCGCGGTGGAAATTAATACCGCGGACAAAGTCGAGCACCTGCGTGTAATGTACGCCAATGCGGTTCATGCCCGTCTCGATGGCGAGATGATACTTGCCCACCTTGCCCGCCGCGACGGCACATTCGCCATACGCAAGAGCAAAGTCAGACGTATAGACCGAGGGCATGATATCAAACTCGAGCAACGTCGGAATGGCCTCGATAGGCGGCTCGCTTAGGATGAGGATGGGCTTCGTAATCCCGCCCTGTCGGAGCTCAACGCCCTCGTTAACCGTCGCCACGGCAAACATGTCGGCACCAGCCGAATACATGATCTTGGCGCACTCAACAGCTCCATGACCATAAGCATCGGCCTTGACCACGCAACACAAGCGCTGACGTGGATTCAACAAGTTCTTATAGGCCCTCGTGTTGCGACGGAGCGCCCCGCGGTCGATCTCGACCCAGGACCAGCGCGTCAAATCGGCTATATTCATGATTAGTCATCCGACCCTTCGTCCATGATTCCCAGATCTTCGAGCGCATCCTTTGCCGCCAGCTCCATGGCAGGACCGATCAAGTCGATAAGATCGGTCGCGATAACGCTCTTCTCACCATACTCCGTCGCCGCGGCAAAACCGGCGTAGCTGTGAAGTGCGACGGCGTACGAATACAGCAACTCCCAACGATCCATCTCGTCGCGCATGGTGGCAAGCGTGCCGGCCAAAATACCCGCGAGAACATCACCCGAACCGGCAGTTGCCAGAGAAGCCGGACCCGAGAGCGGCAACAGAACGCGCTCAACGCCACAGATAGCCGTCGTCGGCCCCTTGGCAATGACCACCAGATTGTCGGAGCCTGCAGCCCAGACAACCTTCTGCGCGGCTGCAATCGCGGTACCAAGGTCGTTCACCTCGTCACCGGCAACCAGACGCGAAAGCTCACGATAGTGCGGCGTCATAACCAACGGCTGCTCGCGACGATACATCTCGGGGTTACTATCAATACCGTCAATGGCAATCTTAGCAAGGCAGTTGAGTGCATCGGCGTCCAAAATAAGCGGTACATCAAGCTCGAGCAAGCCCGAAACCACCTGCATAGCGCCGGCAGACGTCGTCATACCGGGACCGCACAGTACGCAGCTGTACTTCTTTGCAATCTCGCACACCGTCATGCGCGCAGCGGCGCCAAAGGAGCCGCGGGAATCAGACGGAATAGCAAAGACGGGAATCGAAGGAAGTGCCATGCGAATAAGATTAGCGCAGGCGTCAGGAGCCGCGACTGCCACGTAACCAGCACCCGCGCGAGCTGCAGACTTGGCCGCCATAATGGCAGCACCAGGATATTGCGCAGATCCGGCGACAATAAGCACAGAGCCACGGGAATACTTATCGATATTCGTAGGTAGTGGAGCAAAGTAATCAACTAAGTCACCGGGCTCGACAATCTCGGCGGCGTGGTCGACATCATCGATGACCTCGTCAAGACGGTCGTAAAGATTGCCGCAGATCAAATCGCCAGCATACTCAGGGCCATCAGCGCTATACAGACCAATCTTGGGCGCAATCATCGTCACCGTATGCTCGGCACGAATGCAGTCGTCATCAACAACGCCCGTCTCGGCATTCAGGCCCGAGGGGACATCAATGGATACGACACAATCGGCGCATTCATTGACCGTAGGAATCCAGATGGAGAACGGCGCACGCAGATTCCCGTGAAAACCGGTACCAAAAATGGCATCGACAACAACATCGGCCTTATCGATCAAAACCTCGAGTTCGTCACGCGAGGGGCCAACGCAAACGTGTACATCGCGGCCGGCAGTACGACGAGCAACATGACGTGCCAGAGCAGCAGGAATCTCATCCGGCTCAACCGGAGAAACGATATCGACGTCCACGCCCTTATGGCTCAGGATATCGGCGGCAACCCAACCGTCGCCGCCATTATTACCAAAACCGACCAGAACGAGAACCCGATCGGGATTGAGCTTCAAGACCTCGTTGGCGGCAAACTCACCCGCTAGCTCCATAAGCTCGGCCTTCGAAGTCCCTTCGCGTTCGATGATATCCTCGAGACGAACGACTTCTTCGGTACTCAAAACCGGTTTCATCTATGCTCCTAGCGTATCTTGCGAAGCATCGCCCAGGTGCTCCGTCAATGCTGAATTCTGCAGCTGCTCAAGCTCATCTAAAACAGAGCGAGCCTCTTTAAATGTCTGCGCTACGCGTTTCTTGGTACTCACCTTTTCCTCTTTTGGCTTAGGCCGAGCATCTTCGGTAATCGCGATGGCATTCGCAACGGCTAAGTCTCCTGTAAGCGTAATGGAAAGAGCGACCTCAACAACACCCAGCTCTTGAGCGATCTCGAGAGCACGGCCCGAAAGCAGCGCTTTCGGTTTGCCGAGTTTATCACGCGTAACCGAAACATCCTTGCGACCAACGCCTTGACTAAAACCCGTGCCGAGAGCTTTAAGTACCGCCTCGCGCGAAGCAAAGCGGCTGGCATAGTGAGCAGCGGGACGCGATGATGCATCACAATACGCACGCTCTTCTTCGGTAAACACACGCCGAGCAAACGACGGCGTCTTTTCAAGTATTGATTTCATACGGGAAATCTCGACGATATCAACGCCGATACCAGCTTCAGCCATGTTCACCTCCATATCGCACAGACTAAGTTATTGTAGCCCGTTCACAGAAGATGCGACAAACGAGGGTTATAAAACACAGCTACTATGTGAGACAAAAGCCCGTAAACGCAAAAAAGGGGGAGGCCGCGAGGCCTCCCCCTTCTCAGTTCAAGCGTACGGCTCGGTGCCGTCCACCGGTCAG
>USLO01000172.1 GCA_900555515.1 uncultured Collinsella sp. | reverse complement strand
GGCCTTTCCAACGCCGAACGCCAGAAGCTCCGCCGCGAGGTGAGCTCGCTCGAGCGCAAAATGGAGACGCAGCGCGCACGCGTGGAGGAGGCCGAGGCCGCGATGGCCCAGGTCGATCCCACCAACTACACGGCGCTCGGCGAGCAGCAGGCAAAGATCGACGAGGCTCACGCCGCCATGGACGAGCTGGAGATGGCGTGGCTCGAGGCGAGCGAAAAGCTCGAGGGCGAGGAGTAAGCGAGAATGATCAAAGCCGCGTTTTTCGATATCGACGGTACGCTGCTGAGCTTTAAGACCCACCGGATTCCGGCGTCGGCGCAGCAGGTGCTCGACAGCTTTCGCGAGCAGGGGATTGCGTGCGTGATCGCCACGGGCCGTCCGACCTACCAGATGCCGGACTGGCTGTTCGACCTGGGCTGGGATGCGTACATTACGCTTTCGGGCCAGCACTGCTTTGATGCCGAGGGGGTTTACCGCAGCTGCCCGATCGATCCGGACGACGTCGCGGTGATTGTGGACCAGGTGGCGCAGGGGCGCTACGACTCGCTGTGCATGCAGGGCGAGAACTCGTTTGTGAACCGCCTGTCCGAGCGCGTGGTGACGGCTGCCGACAATGCCGGAATCTCGTATCACGAGGAGCCTTTTGAGCATGCTTTCGATGCACCGGTTTACCAGTTCTGTGCCTTTGTGGACCCGGCCGACCAGGGCATAGTTACCGATGTCCTGTCGCATTCTACAACCACGCGCTGGTGCGACCTGTTCTGCGACATTATTCCGGCCAACGGCGGCAAGGACCTGGGCGTGGCGGCGACGCTGGAGCGCCTGGGCATCGACGCGAGCGAGGCGATTGCCTTTGGCGATGGCGAGAACGACCTGTCGATGTTTGCCGCCGTGGGCACGAGCGTGGCCATGGGCAACGCGCAGGACACGGTGAAAGCTGCGGCGACCTATGTGACGACCGCCGTGGACGACGACGGGATCTATAACGCAGCGAAGCACTTTGGGCTGCTATAGCTGCGGCTCGGCACTTGGGGACGTTCCCTTTCTGCCGGTAGCTGGGGACACTCCTTGCGCATTGCGTGCCGTGTCGCTTTGCTTGTGTTACGCATTTTGTGAAGCACGGCTAACTTTTTAAACAACGTAGTAAGACATGGGCAACTTTTGCGGTAAAGTGAATCAAGCAAAAGTATCCAAAGGCTAACTAGAAGCCATCGCGAAAGGCGGCCCATGGCCCTGCGTGAATCCGGAGAAGACTATCTCGAATCTATTTATGTGCTCTCGGAGCGCCAAGGCATCGTTCGATCGATTGACGTTGCCGAATATCTGGGCGTAACCAAGGCAAGCGTCTCCAAAGCCATGGCCGCGTTGGAGAACAACGGCTACGTAGAGATGGGCAAACGCGATGTGCATCTGACGGAACGCGGTCTTGAGGTTGCCCGTCAAATGTGGGAGCGCCATTGCTTTTTTGTAGGGCTGCTAGAGGACGCAGGCGTAGCGCCCAAGGTTGCCTCGCAAGAGGGCTGCCACATGGAGCATTGCCTGAGCGAGGAAAGCTTCGAGAAACTGAGGGCGATGCTGAACCGGGGCGAGGCGACGGGCCAAGCGGCGGAATCCTAACGAACCCCCAGTAGCGCGGAGTTCGCGCAAAGCGCGAACCAGCGACCGGGACCAGCGGCCCTTTCGGCCAAGTCCATTTCAGCAAAGGAACCCCGCCAGCAAGCGATGCCCAAGAACTGCCAGCTACGTCACCGCAGGCCGGGGCCGGGTTTGGTTTTGAAAACATTCCACAGCGCGAGGACGTTTTCAAAACCAAACCCGGTCCCGGCCGGACAGCCCACGAACGCTACAGGTTCTTGACACCCATCGCGCGCATGGCGTTCAGGATGGCGATGATCGCCACGCCTACGTCGCCGAACACGGCAAGCCACATGTTGGCGATGCCCAGTGCCGCAAGCACCAGAATCAGCAACTTAATACCCAGCGCAAAGATGATGTTCTGCCAGACAATCGCCATGGTCTTGCGTGCCACGCGGATCGCGCGGGAAATGTTGGACGGCTTGTCGTCCATGAGCACGACATCGGCGGCCTCGATCGCAGCGTCAGAACCCATAGCGCCCATGGCAATGCCCACATCGGCGCGCGTAAGCACGGGCGCATCGTTGATGCCGTCGCCCACAAAGGCGAGCTTGCCCTTGCCACTCTCGGTTGCAAGCAGCGCCTCGACGCGCTCGACCTTATCGCCCGGCAGCAGCTGCGCGTGGAGCTCGTCGAGACTGAGTTGCTTGGCCACAGACGCCGCAACCTCCTCGCGGTCGCCCGTGAGCATGACGGTGCGCTTGACACCGGCGGCGTGCAGGTCGCGAATCGTTTGCTCAGCATCGGCCTTGACGGTGTCTGCAATCACGATGTGGCCGGCGTACACGCCATCAACGAGCACATGCAGAATCGTTCCGATGACCTCGCAATCGGGCGCTTCGACTCCGGCCGCGGCGAGCATCTTTGCGTTGCCAACGACGACGTGCTTGTCGTCGATGGTTGCCGTCACGCCATGGCCCGCGTCGTTGGTGGAGTCGCTTACGCGCTTGGGGTCGACCTCGCCCTGGTAGGCGACACGTACGGACTGCGCGATGGGGTGATCGGAGAACGACTCAGCAAGGGCTGCGACTTCGAGCAACGACTGCTCGGTATAGCCGGCCCCGGGGTGTACCGCGACCACCGAGAACGTGCCGTTGGTGAGGGTGCCCGTCTTGTCAAAGACGACGGTGTCCACGTCGGCGAGCGTCTCGAGGTAGTTAGAACCCTTGATGAGAACGCCCAGCTTGGACGCGCCGCCGATGCCGCCAAAGAAGCTCAGCGGCACGCTGATCACGAGCGCGCACGGGCAGCTGACGACCAGGAAGGTCAGGCCGCGCAGGATCCAGTCGGACCAGGCGCCGGTGACCAAGCCGCCGCCAAGCGCGAGCACCGCGGCAGCGCCGGTGACGGCGGGCGTGTAGACGCGGGCGAAGCGCGTGATAAAGTTCTCAGTGCGCGCCTTCTTTTCGCTGGCATTTTCCACGAGCTCCAGGACGCGTGCGACGGTGGACTCGCCAAAGGGCTTGGTGGTGCGCACGTGGATGAGGCCCGTCATGTTGATGCAGCCGCTGATGATGTCGTCGCCGGACTTGGCGGGGCGGGGGATTGACTCGCCCGTGAGAGCGGCGGTGTCGAGCTGGGTTTCGCCCTCGACGATGACGCCGTCGATAGGCACGCGCTCACCGGGCTTGACCACGATCACGGTGCCGACGGCGATGTCATCGGGGAAGACCTGCTCGAGTGTGCCGTCGGGCTGCTCGACGTTAGCGTAGTCGGGCGCGATGTCCATCATGGCACTGATCGACTTGCGGCTCTTGCCCACGGCGTACGCCTGAAACAGCTCGCCGACCTGGTAGAACAGCATGACGGCGGCGCCTTCGGCCATGTGCGGGTCGGTATCGGGGAAGAGCACCATGGCAAACGCGCCGATGGTCGCGACGGCCATGAGGAAGCTCTCGTCGAAGGCCTTGCCGCGGCGGATGTTATTGAATGCCTTTTGCAGTACGTCGTAGCCGGCAATCAAAAACGGCACGAGGAACAGCACAAAGCT
>USLO01000171.1 GCA_900555515.1 uncultured Collinsella sp. | reverse complement strand
TTTGTCAATGAATTCGGTGAACGGTAGTAAATACCGTTCAAGCGTATGTATGTATCGGTCGCCGAGCGCGGCACCTCAGTTGGGTTCGTCGGTAGGTAAGGTATATATCGTCCGCAAGTTGCGCGGGGGCACGTCTAGGTGCTCCCGGGTAAGATTCTCTATTGATAGGAGAAGACATGGCCATCATCAACAAGGGTATGTCCAGGCGTTCGTTCCTCGGCCTCACCGGCAGCGTCGCTGCTGTCGCAGGGCTTGGTCTCACCGGCTGCGGTGGCAGCTCTAGCGACGAGGGTTCCGCTTCCGGTTCCACCGATTCCGCCAACCGTGGCGGCGGCGTGATCACCGCTGGTTCCGCTTACGCTCCGTCTAGCTTCGATCCCGCCAGCACCGGCTCCGCTGTGGGCCTGGGTGCTAACTGGCACGTCGTCGAGGGCCTCTACGGCATCGATTACCACGACTACAGCACCTTCAACGAGCTCGCCACCGACGATCCCAAGTCTGTGGACGACACCACTTTCGAGGTCACCATCCGCAAGGGCGCCAAGTTCTCCGATGGCACCGAGGTCACCGCTGACGATGTCGTTGCTTCCTACACCGCTTGCGCCGCTTCCGCTACCTATGCTCCGTTCTTCCAGCCCTTCGAGTCCATCGAGGCCAAGGACGCCAGCACCGTGACGGTCAAGACCAAGGTCCCCAACTTCTCCCTGCTCAAGGATCGTCTGGCCATCGTCCGCGTTACCCCGGCCACCCAGACCGAGGAGGATCGCGCCAAGCAGCCGATCGGCTCCGGCCCCTGGATGTACGACTCTATCTCCGATACCGAGATTACCCTGGTTCCCAACCCCGAGTACAACGGTGAGTATGCTGCCGAGGATAAGAAGATCCAGTACAGCATCCTGACCGACCCCACCGCTCGCGTTACCGCTCAGCAGGAGGGCTCCACGCTCGTTATGGAGCTCGTTACCGCTGACGCCGTCGACCAGCTCGAGAGCGCCGGCTGCAAGATCGATAACGTTCAGGGTTTCGGCACCCGCTTCATCATGTTCAACGTCGCCAAGGAGCCTTGGAACAACGTCAAGGTCCGTCAGGCTGTCATGTATGCGCTCGACACCGAGAAGATGGTCAGCAACACCTTCGCCGGCCTTGCCACCGCTGCCAGCTGTTACCTGCCCAAGAGCTTCACCAACTATCATGAGGCTTCCACGGTGTACAAGACCGACGCCAAGAAGGCTAAGAAGCTCATTGAGGAGTCTGGCATCACCCCGGGTGCCATCACCCTGCGCACCACCGACAACGAGCAGATTAAGGGCATGGCCGCCCAGGTCAAGAACGACCTCGACGCTCTCGGCTTCGATGTGACCATCCAGACCGATACCTCGCCGGCCACCTACGCTGCCATCGACGGCGGCGAGGCCTACGATATCCTCCTTGCCCCTGGCGATCCTTCCTGCTTCGGCGCCGACCCCGACCTGCTGCTCAACTGGTGGTACGGCGACAACGTCTGGATGCAGACCCGTTGCCCGTGGAAGGAGTCCGCTGAGTGGCAGAAGCTCCACGGTCTCATGGACGAGGCTCTTGCCGCCGAGGGCGACGAGCAGCAGAAGAAGTGGAACGAGTGCTTCGACATCATTGCTGACAACGCCGTTCTGTACCCCGTTGTCCACGTCAAGACCGTCTCCGCTTCCTGGGACGATCCGTCCACCGCGCCCAACGGCGAGGCCCTCGATGGCTTCAAGGGCATCGGCACGACGAGCATGTCCTTCAGGGGCGTTGCGACCGTCAAGGCGTAAGACTCGCTTGAGTCTGTATGCAGGATGTCGGTCGTTGGGACCGTATCCTCATAGTTGAAACAAAGACCCGGGCGGCAATGATGTCGCTCGGGTCTTGTAATGAGTATCCGTACTCATATACCAGTTGGTCCTACCGACAAAAGAAAGGGGAGAGAACGTGAACAACTTGCTACGTTTGATTGGAAGGCGTCTTGTGGCGCTGCCGATCATGGCATTGGGCGTCACCGTCCTGGTGTTCTTCCTTATGTCGTTCTCCAAGACCGACCCCGCCTACACGGCGTTGGGTGACGGTGCCTCGCCCGAGGCGGTTGCCGAGTACCATGAGAAGTATGGTCTGGACGACCCCTGGCCCGTGCGCTACGTGCGCTATATGGGCGATTTGATCCATGGCGACATGGGCACCTATGGTGCTGCTCGCAACTCCGTTGCCAAGCGCATCTCCACGGCCCTGCCCGTCACGATGCAGCTGACCTTTATCGGTCTTGCCATCGGTGCGGTCGTTTCGTTTTTGCTCGGCGTCATTGCGGCACTATATCGCGACAAATGGCCGGACCAAGTGATCCGCGTCTTTTCCATCGCCGGCTTGGCAACCCCGTCGTTCTGGCTTGCCGTTCTGTTGATCCTGCTGTTCTCTTCCTACCTTAAGGTGCTCCCGGCATCGGGTGCTCTGCCTCACTTCACCACGAATCCGGTTGGCTATCTGGGACGTATGATCATGCCCGCTATCGCCTTGGCATTTCCGCTGACAGGCCAGATGACTCGTATCGTGCGTACCGCCATGGTCGAGGAGCTCGACAAGGATTATGTCCGTATGGCTCGCGGCGCCGGCGTTCCCGAGAAGGTCGTCGTCGGCATCAACGTTCTTCGCAATGCGCTGATCACCCCGGTCACCACCCTCGGTCTTAAGATCGGTTACCTCATGGGCGGCGCCGTCGTCATCGAGGTTATCTTCAACCTCCCCGGCATGGGCACCGCGATTCTGCAGGGCGTTCAGGGCAACGAGGCGAACCTGGTTCAGGGCGTCGTTATCGTCGTTGCTCTTGCCTTCATCATCATCAACATCGTGGTTGACATGCTCTACCTGCTCATCAACCCGCGCATCAGGACGGTGTAGATTATGGTAAAGATTCGAGAGAAGCAAACCGAGCAGCTCGAGAAGGCTGCCTCCAAGGGGCTCAAGCTCGGTGGCTGGAAGAAGATGACGTTGTCTTCTAAGATTGCCGCCGTCGTGCTGGTGCTGGTCGCCCTGACTGCGATTCTGGCGCCCCTTCTTGCCCCCTATAGCCCGGTCGAGATCTTTACGGCTCGCCAGGCTCCCGGCAACGGATTTATCTTCGGTACCGACGATAAGGGTCGCGACATTCTGTCGCGTATGCTCTACGGTGGTCGTTACTCGCTGATTATCGGCTTTGGCGCCACCGCCATGGCTCTGGTCTGCGGCTCGGTCGTGGGCGCCCTTGCAGCGGTTTCGCGCAAGGCCGTCTCCGAGACGATCATGCGTATCTTGGACATCATCATGTCCATCCCGGGCATCGCCCTCGCGGCCGTCTTCGTCTCCATCCTGGGCAACTCCGTGCCGTCGATCATCTTCGCCATCGGCTTTATGTACACTCCGCAGATTGCCCGTATCGTACGCGCCAACATCGTGTCCGAGTACGGCGAGGACTATGTCCGCGCGGTCATCGTTTCCGGCGCCAAGGCTCCGTGGATTTTGATCAAGCATGTTCTGCGTAACTGCATCGCCCCGATCATGGTCTTTACCGTTACCCTGGTCGCCGACGCCATCATCTTCGAGGCCTCGCTGACCTTCATCGGCGCTGGTATCCAGGAGCCCACCGCTACCTGGGGCAACATCCTCGCCGACGC
>USLO01000170.1 GCA_900555515.1 uncultured Collinsella sp. | reverse complement strand
GCCCATGAAGCCCACGTGCAAGGCTGACGGCCAGACGCTCAAGATTGACTTTGGCGAGACGGCGCCTGCCGGCGGCTATTTCCGCGTCGAGGTTTACGGTGTGACGTTTCCCGTCGAGGGCGGCGATGAGGCCTTTAGCGGCACCTATACGCTCGCCGACGGTTCGACCAAGAAGATCTCCAAGATTCCGTCGGTGGAGATCAAGGGCGTGACGGCCTTCGATAACTTCCTGGCCGACCTTAAGGAGCAGCCGTGGGTCGAGGCGTGGAACTCCAATATGTTCCTGCGCCTGTTCTTAAACCCGGTCATTTTGGTCCAGAGCCTGCCGATCGTCTTCAAGGGCTTCCTTATGTCGCTTTCGATCGTGCTCGTGGCGTTTCCGCTGGCAATTCCCTTTGGCTTTGCCCTGTCGCTTATGCGCATCTCCAAGTCGCGCATCCTGCGCTGCCTCGCCGGCATCTACGTGAATATCATTCGCGGTACGCCGGCGTTCCTGCAGATCTATATCGCGTTCTTCGGTCTGCCGTTGGCCGGCGTCAAGGTGGACGACTATGTTTTGGGCGTTATCGTCATGGCCATGAACTCGTCTGCGTACCTGTGCGAGATCTTCCGTGCTGGTATTCAATCGATCCCTAAGGGCCAAAACGAGGCTGCTCGCTCGCTGGGCATGAACGCCTTCCAGACGCTGCTCTACGTTATGATTCCGCAGACGTTCCGCAATGTTCTGCCTACGCTGACCAGTGAATTTATCCTGCTTTACAAGGATACGTCGCTGCTTGCCGCCGTGGGCGTGGTCGAGATCGTCATGAACGCCCGTACCATCGTGGCCACGACGGGCTCCATTACGCCGTATGTGGTTGCCGCCCTGTTCTATCTGGTCATTACCCTGCCGCTTGCGCGCTTGGTGAGCGGTCTTGAGGCGAGATTGCTGGGTACGGCCGAAACCAAGAAGAAGCGTCCCGCCAAGAGCGCCGGACAGGTCGTCGCGACGCCCGCCGATCACATCGCCGGTCTGTAAGGAGGTCCTATCATGAGCGAAACCAATAACTCGAACGAGGTCGTCGTCAGCATCAAGAACCTCCAGAAGTCCTTTGGCGACAACGTGGTCCTGCGCGATATCGATCTGGATGTGCACAAGGGTGAGGTCGTTGTGGTCTTGGGCCCCTCGGGCTCGGGCAAGTCGACGATGCTTCGCTGCATCAATCGTCTGGAGCATCCCACGAGCGGCTCGATTATCGTCGAGGGTGTGGACGTGTGCGCCAAGGGCGTTGACCTTAACAAGGTGCGCACGCATCTGGGTATGGTGTTCCAGCAGTTCAATTTGTTCCCGCACCTCTCAGTCAAAAAGAACGTCATGCTCGCGCAGCAGAAGGTGCTCAAGCGCAGCAAGGAAGAGGCCGAGAAGATTGCCGTCGAGGAGCTGACCAAGGTCGGTCTTGCCGAGCGTATCGACTTTATGCCGAGCCAGCTCTCGGGCGGCCAGCAGCAGCGCGTTGCCATCGCCCGCGCCCTGTCGATGAATCCGCATGTGATGCTCTTTGATGAGGCCACCTCGGCGCTCGACCCTGAGCTCGTGCGCGACGTCCTGGGCGTCATGCGCGACCTGGCGCACGACGGTATGACCATGATCGTCGTGACGCACGAGATGGGCTTTGCCCGCGATGTCGCCGACCGCGTCGTCTTTATGGACGGCGGCGTCATTGTGGAAGAGGGTACGCCGAGCGAGGTCTTCGACCACCCCAAGAGCGAGCGCACCAAGGCGTTCTTGGGCAATATCTCGTAGCCGGTTGATGTAACTGCCGTTACAAAAGAGCGGGGCTGGACTTGAATCCAGCCCCGCTCTTTTGTAGGGATGGGGATGCGCTTTGATGCAGGCTCTCTTGGAGGCCCTGGGTTCGTTACGCGAGCTCGGCTCCGAGGGCCTTGCAAGCGGTCTCGCCCTCGTTGTCGGGCGCGTCGTAGCAGATGGTGGAGTCCACGACGTTGACGCCGGCCTCGTCGGCGTCGGCCTTCCAGTTGTCCATCCACTCGCCCTCGGCCCACGAATAGGAGCCAAAGAGGACGACCTTCTTGTCGCCGAGAGTCTCCTTGACCTCGTCCCACATCGGCTGGAACTCATCGTACTCGAGCTCCTCGGAGCCCATGGCGGGGCAGCCGAAGGCGAAGGCATCATATTCGGCGGCCTTGTCGGCAGAGAAGTCGGCGCAGGGGATGACTTCGGTCTCGGCACCCGCGGACGTGGCGCCTTCGGCGACGAGGTTTGCCATGACCTCGGTGTTGCCCGTGCCGCTCCAGTAGACGACGGCGATCTTGCTCATGTTGAGTCCTTTCAGTTGTGCTGCAGGTTGCCGCGGCTTCTATGTTCTATCGGGTTGCCTGGGCAAGTTGTGCCAAGCTGCAGCCCTGCTGATAGACAAAGGTGAGGTATTGAGTGCAAGCGCGGTAGGCGTCAAACATCGCAAGCGCTTGCTCGACATTCGTGTAGACCTTCCAAGCTCCAAAGACCTTGTAGTTCTCGCCGCGCTGGACGATAAACTCGTGCACGTCGTCGTAGGGATATCCTAGGAAGTAGCCTATTTCGTGCGGAAACTCGCAGGTGCAGTCGTTGCTGCAGTTAGCTTGCTGGGGTGGTGCGCATCGAGTCTGGCTACAGGCGCATTCCGCGACGTTATTGCTCGCGAGCGTGATGCGTGATGCCAAATGCACAAGGCATGTCGAAAGGTCTCTCGTGTCGTAGCCTTCCGAGGCGAGCGCCGTTTGGGCGCGAGGGTCTGCGAAATAGGTGGTGAGGCTTTTGGCTCGGTACATATACACGAGCGCTCCGCATGGCCGCCAGACCAAAACACTCAGGTGGATACCGAACGGGTCAAGCTCGCGATTGCACTGGGCGATAACGTTGAGCAGGCGTGCTCGGCGTTCTGGGATGGTTTCTGTTGCGGTCGAGCCGTCCCCGTGGGCGTAGGTGCCTGGATAGGTAAAGAGCGATGCCGGCTTGATGCCCGCGAGCGTGGGGGAGCAGTTGCGCACGACTGCTGCCTGAAACGTTGGGATGTCTATGGTTCGAGTCACGTCGCTCCTTACGGATCTAAACTGTTAGCCTAGGAAAACTTATACACGAAAGTAAGCCATGGTCAACAAAAAAGTTTGAAGAGGAAAACTAATTGACCGAACGGACATGATTTTGGGTTAAGATGGGGACACCCCATGGGGGTATCTAGATAGTGCTACTGAAAGGGGAACGCATGAGTGACTTGCTCAACCCTGCGAATCTCATCGTGCTGACCGTCATTGCCGTCGGCATGTTTTTTGGACTGCGTCGCATTGCCGCTTCGACACACGGGAAGAGTTGCTGCAGCGATGGTGCGAGCGGCAAGAAGGCCAAAAAGGTTGTGGTGGCAGACACCGACGAGTCCCACTACCCCTATCGTGAGGAACTCCTTATCGGCGGCATGAGTTGCGACGGCTGCGCCCGGAATGTGACGAATGCCCTCAATGCGCTTGATGGCGTGTGGGCTACGGTAACGTACGCGGACCACACGGCACGCGTGCGCTCGAAGCGCCCGGTTGATCGCGACACACTCGAGACGGCAGTGAGGGGTGCGGGCTATTACGTTATGAAAATGTAGGCGTTGCCCTCTCCGGTGGGTACCAGCCTCCTGCCCATTGT
>USLO01000169.1 GCA_900555515.1 uncultured Collinsella sp. | reverse complement strand
ACGGCGCGCGTCAGGTGGCGCGACAGGCCGTTGCCGTAGAAGATGTTGTCGCCGAGCACCAGGGCGCACGGCTCGCCAGCGATGAACTCCTCGCCGATGGTGAAGGCCTGCGCCAGGCCGTCCGGGCTCGGCTGCTCGGCGTAGGAGAGGTTCACGCCGTAGCGCGAGCCGTCCCCGAGCAGGCGCTCGAAGTTGGGGAGGTCCGTCGGCGTGGAGATGACCAGGATGTCCCGGATGCCCGCAAGCATGAGGGTGGACAGCGGGTAGTAGATCATGGGCTTGTCGTAGACCGGCAGCAGCTGCTTGGAGGTCACGAGCGTGAGCGGGTACAGGCGCGTGCCGGACCCGCCGGCGAGGATTATGCCTTTCATTGGCTATAGCCTTTCTTTTCTTGCGGCCCTACGGCCAGAGCGATTTCCAATAAATCGAGCAAAGCAATCAATGCCAAATGCCCCGAGCTCAACAAACGAACGATCCTCAATCAGTTGTTTAGCGACCCGTTTTACTAGACGCCCTCCCTCTCCAATCTCAGATGGACAAGCTATGAGCTCACGATTGATTTCGAGAAAGTGACCGATGGCATAATTGCGGCGGAATTGTTCGACCGGAGTGAGGTTATGCGAGTGGTACACACGAGCATCGGCAGCATACGCAACCAGATAACCTGCGCCTACAGCTTTTGCGGCCATAAGCATGTCCTCGCTCATAT
The DNA here is from genome assembly GCA_900555515.1 of uncultured Collinsella sp. GTDB lineage: Bacteria > Actinomycetota > Coriobacteriia > Coriobacteriales > Coriobacteriaceae > Collinsella. Next base: position 2,976 of record USLO01000169.1, on the reverse strand, counting down.
CAGTTCTACCGAAACCTCCAAGCTCGAAATAGGAGCTCCTACGGTATGCAGAGCAGACATCCGTCGCAAAATAAGCCTTGATTCCCATTACAGACACATCGTCTTTAGATCGGACGTTTGATCTAGGACCGTAGTTAAATTCCCTAACCAAACGCTCAAATTTCCGAGCGTCCTTTTTTGGCAACTGGCGACCCGATGAAATAGCTACACGGTTGTCAGCAAGCAGCGGATTAACAAGGTTCTCGATATATCGATTGTCAGCCGGAATAGCATCTTGAGTCATAAAGCAAACTATGTCCCCAGTTGACTCTTTAAACGCCATGTCACGAGTAAGTCCGTGATTAAAATCGGAACGATCGATCTCGATAACCCGAACACCATCGAAACTCGAAGCGATTTCCACGGTGGAATCAGATGACGCGGAATCGACAACAATAATTTCGTCAGGACAACAGGTTTGCGAAAGCAGCCTATTCAACAACTCACCGATTTCAGTCTGAGCATCAAGAGTTGGAATCACGAGAGAAATTGACATGTGCCTAACACCTTCCCATCAAATGGAAAGCAGCACGAATTGGTAAATAATCAAAGTGCGGTTCGACAAAATCAATCATGAGGCACCCTCCCCCGAGAACACCTCAAAGACAGTCAGGACGACTACTTTCAAATCGAATAACAAGCCCCTTTTGGCGATATATTCAAGATCGCGACGAACCATTCCGTCGAAATCCGTGTCGTTCCGGTCAGTCACCTGCCACCAGCCGGTGATGCCCGGCTTGACGGCCAGGCGCTGCAGGTCGAAATCCGTGTACTCCGCCACCTCGTTGGGCAGCGGCGGGCGCGGGCCCACGACCGACATCTGGCCCAGGAACACGTTCAGAAACTGCGGGAACTCGTCGATGGAATGCTTGCGGATGAACTTACCGATCCTAGTGACGCGCGGGTCCTCCCTCATCTTGAACATGGCGCCGGCGATCTCGTTTTGCCCCTTGAGCTCGGCGAGGCGCTCGTCGGCGTCCTTGTACATGGATCGGAACTTCCACATGCGGAAGGTGGACAGGCTGCCGTCGCGGTGGGTCTGGCCCACGCGAATCTGGCTGTAGAACGGGTTGCCCTCGCTCTCCAGGCGGATGGCCGCGGCCAGCACCAGACTGGGTATGGCGATGACGGCCAGCGCGCAGCCGCTGAAAACAATGTCGAACGCGCGCTTGACGGCGCGGTAGGCCAGGCGCGAGTTGTCCCAGTCCATGATGGATTGCATGGCCTTATATCGACCGGCGCCTTCACGCCGGTCCATGGCCTGAGCAATCAGCGCCGCCCCCGCGGGCGCATTTGTCTCTGTTACCTCTTTAGCAGCCACAGTCAAACTTACGTCCCCGTTCCCCAGGGATCCCCCAATCGGTAAATTCAAAAATGCGAACGAATAGCTGGCGCAACGTCTCCCTCTACGTTTTGCTGGGAACGTCGAGCGGCAGCAGCTCCCTAAATGTGGAGTCGCCCTCGCCCACGTCTACCAGGCACCAGCGTTTATGACGGTCGATCTTTTTAACGCGGGCCTCTTGCCCCACCAAAGGGCCCTGTTCTATGTGCAACACGCCGTCTTCTATGCGCGCAACGCTGTTGCGCACCACGCCGTCGTCGTCCAACACGCTGCGGTACCAGTCCTGCGCATCGTCCGGCATGGGCATGTACGCCCGCTCCCTACTGCCGGCGATTCGACAGCCAAAGCTCAACTGGGCCAAAGCCCTGTCGAGAGCGGCGGCATCGTGCGTGGCGACGAAGAAATATTCCTTGTACATGGGTTTGGTTTGGAGCGACCATGCGCCGTCCCGCTTAAACCAGAACTCCTTTTGCATCACAAAAGCGTCCTGCATAAGCTCGTGCGGGATAATGCAGCGGACCTTTTCGCAGGTCTCGCGCTCTTTTCCATTGGGGGTGTGGACCAGATACCAGCGGACGCGGCCGTGCTGGCTGTTGGTGGTAGCGCCGTTAAATGCGCCCGGCAGCTGCTCTTGGCGCCGTGCCGTCTGTTCCATGTTCTCGCCCCCTTCTCTTGCTTTGCGACGCACGCAAATGCAGGGGCGTTTAGAACAGGCTTCTCGCTCGCAGCTAGGCGCAGTCGCAAAAGTACAGGTTTTTGTAGAGGGGTATGGAGATGTACCTACTAGCAGTACATTTTGCGTAATCTGGGCAAACGCTGATTAATTGCTCGTATAATGTCGTCTGTCGAAAGATACAAAAACCTGTACCTTTTTGTGCAACAAAAAAAGCCGCTCAACCAGCGGCTTTTCTAATTTCGGCATGAAAAAGGCGACCGCCCTATGTGGACGGTCGCCTTTGTTAATTGTTGTGAAGCTTGCCTTAGGCGCGAGTCTTGATCTCCTCGGTCACCTTCGCAACAAACTCGTCAACGCTCATCTGAACGGTCTCGTTGGAGCGATCGCGGACGGAGATGTTGCCGGCCTCGACCTCCTTCTCGCCCAGGATGAGCATGTAGGGCACGCGGTCGATACTGCGGGCCTCGCGGATCTTGTAGCCGATCTTCTCGTCGCGGTCGTCGCAGACCACGCGAATGCCGGCCTCCTCCAGCTTGGCGCACACCTCGTGGGCGTAGTCGCGGCTCTTCTCAGAGACGGGAAGCGCCTTGACCTGCACGGGGGCCAGCCAGGTGGGGAACTTACCCGCAAAGTGCTCAATCAGAATGCCGATGAAGCGCTCGATGGAGCCAAAGCACACGCGATGCAGCATGATGGGACGTTTCTTGGTGCCGTCGGCGTCCACGTACTCAAGGTCAAAGTTGAGCGGCATCTGGAAGTCAAGCTGGACGGTGCCGCACTGCCAAGTACGGCCGAGCGAGTCCTCCAAGTGGAAGTCGATCTTGGGGCCGTAGAAGGCGCCATCGCCCTCGTTGACCTCGTATTCCATGCCCAGCTTCTCCAGAGCGGTGCGCAGGCCCTCCTCGGCGCGCGCCCAGTC
>USLO01000168.1 GCA_900555515.1 uncultured Collinsella sp. | reverse complement strand
CGCGACGTGAGGACGATGATGGGAACCTCGGATTCGCGGCGAACCTCATGGCAGATATGCTGGCCGTCCTTGACGGGAAGCGTCAGGTCGAGCAGCACCAAGTCGGGCGCGGCGGCGAGAATATCGCGCGAAACATGCTCGAACGATTCGCAGGCCTCGACCTCAAAACCGGCACGGGCAAGGATGTCGGCAAGCTCGCGACGAATGGGTTCGTCGTCCTCAACGATATAGATCAGCGCCATGGATTCCGCTCCCCTCTTGGTTGTCTTGCCACCATTATGGCTGCGAAACTGCAGGTGCGCGCCACGCACGTCGCCAAGGTGACAGAACTGTTCGCGAGCGGGGGCGTTTTGTCCGCCTTACGCTCGCGACGGGAACGGGGACCAAAATGATTATTAAATCCCCGTCCCAGAATAATCATTTAGCGGCGGGCGCGAAGCTTTTCGTAGCCTTCGGCGAAGAAGGCGACCGTGGCGGCGTCGGCCTCGGTGGCGTTCGTCTCGGTCGCGGGGACCACGCCGTGCTCGTCGCTCACCAGGAACAGCGCGCCCTTGAGCTGAGCGGGGATGTCTACGCGCGTGACCGGGATGCCCTTGGTCTGGGCCAGCTGCTCGATGAGCGTCGCCGTGCCGCACAGGCACTCGTCCGCTGGCGCCACAAAGGCAAGCTCGCCGTTATCGACGGCGGCGAGCAGCTCGGGCGCCACGCCGGTTTCGTCGGCCTCGGAGCGGGCCTCGGCGGAGCGGGCGCGTAGCGCCTTGGCCGACGTATCGGTTAGCGGCTCGTACTCCCCCACCGTCATGGCGGCGTTGCCGTTGACGTCGATCACCAGCATGAGCACGCCGTCGCGTGCGGTGTAATCGCCCTCGGCAAGCGACCACTCAACGTGCTGCTTGGCCCAGCTGAGCATGTTATGGGTAAGCGGCTCGCCCTGCACCAAGCGCTCGGACAGTGCGCGAATGTGGCGGTTGAGCATGGGTACCTTTTTGTTGGACATGCGCCAACGGCAGACAAGCGCGGGCTTGTCGAGCGTAAACTTCTCGACCGCCTCCTGATTGGCGCAAAAGTCCTCGTACGCACGCTGATCCTCGGCATTGCCAAACAGCTCGGCATCATCAATCTGGGGCATGGTCATACCTTTCGTGTTAGTCATTCCGTCCTCTTATACCAAAAAGACGGCCCTCCAAACGGAGCAGCCGTCTTTTGCGGAGATTATTTTGTCCCAAGGCGGAACTTAGTGGCGGAAGTGGCGAGCGCCCGTAAACACCATAGCAATATTGTGCTCATTGCAGGCCTGGATGCTCTCGTCATCGCGCTTGGAGCCGCCGGGCTGGATGATGCAAGTCACACCGTGCTCGGCAAGCACGTCGACGTTGTCGCGGAACGGGAAGAATGCGTCGCTTGCGCAGGCAAAGCCGCCCTTCTCCGCGCCCTCGCGCTCGCAGAAGTCCTCGGCGCGCTCGCAGGCAAGCAGTGCGGAGTCAACGCGGTTAGGCTGACCCGGGCCCATGCCAATGCCGGCCTTGCCCTTGGAGACCAGGATGGCGTTGGACTTGACGCCCTTGCAGACCTTCCAGGCAAACTCGAGCTCGGCCATCTCGGCGTCGGTGGGCTTGCGGTCGGTGGGGAACGTAAAGGTCGCGGGGTCCTCGGTCACGTGGTCGACCTCCTGCACCAGCATGCCGCCGTCGACGGAGCGCAGCTCCACCTGGGCGCCGTGGTCCACGCCGCCGGTCGCCAACACGCGCAGGTTGGGGCGCTTGGCCATGCGCTCGAGCGCCTCGGCAGTGTAGCTCGGGGCGATGATGACCTCGACGAACTGCTTGTTCTGATCGGCAAAGTGCTCAACCAGATCAAAGGGAACCTCGCGGTTGCAGGCGATGATGCCGCCAAAGGCGCTCTTGGGATCGCAGGCGAAGGCGCGGTCGTAGGCGGCCGTGATGTCCTCGGCAACGGCGGAACCGCAGGGGTTCTGGTGCTTGAGGATTACGCAGGCCGGTTCGTCGAACTCGCGGACCAGGTTCCAGGCGGCGTCGGCATCCAGATAGTTGTTGTAGCTGAGCGGCTTGCCCTGGATCTGCTCGGAGCCCACGAGCGGGAACTGCGAGCTCGCGGTGTTCTCGCAGCCCTCGGCAAAGCGGTAGACCGTGGCCTTCTGCTGAGGGTTCTCGCCATAGCGCAGGTCGTCGACCTTCTCCAGCGAGATCTCGAGCTTGGCAGAGGTGTCCGCCACGTCGCTTGCCTGGGCGGCAAGCCAACGGGAGATAGCCGTGTCGTAGGCGGCGGTGGTCTGGTAGACCTTCACCTGCAGGCGACGACGAGTGGAAAGCGTGGTGCAGCCACCGGTCTCGTGCATCTCGGCCAGGACGGCATCATAGTCGGCCGGGTCGGAGATGACGGTAACGCTCGCGGCGTTCTTGGCAGCAGAGCGCAGCATGGAGGGGCCACCGATGTCGATGTGCTCGATAGCGTCCGCGAAGGTGACCTCGGGGTTGGCAACGGTCTTCTCGAACTCGTACAGGTTGACGACGACCAGGTCGATCAGCTTAATGCCGTGCTCAGCGGCCTCCTGCATGTGCTGCTCGGAATCGCGGCGGGCCAGCAGCGCGCCGTGAACCTTGGGGTGCAGCGTCTTGACGCGGCCGTCCATCATCTCGGGATAGCCCGTGAACTCCTCGATGGGGGTTACGGGAACGCCCGCGTCCTCGATGGCACGAGCCGTGCCGCCCGTAGAGATGATCTCGACGCCAAAGTCGTCAACCAGCGTCCGTGCGAAATCGACGACGCCCGTCTTATCGGTAACCGAGATCAACGCGCGTGCGATCTTCACATCAGATCCCATGCAGTCCTCCTGTCTGGTACGCCGCCGTGCTCTGTGAGTCGGTGATACGTCGATCTGCAGCGCTCGCGCAGCGGCATTGAAAATACTGATTTAATGTAGCGCATCGAGCGCATCGATGCACCCCGCAACGGGCGCATGTGCAGAAAAAGTTTGCGAGCGAAGGGGATGGGCACGGCGCCGGGCACGATGAGTTCATGGAACACAGGGGCACCATAATTAGATGCCAATGGCGTGGTAGAACTGTGCTCGATATGCATCCGCAAAAGAAAGAGGCACCATGGTCTCGCGGGTTCTCTACCGACCGTTTGATACCGAAGACTTCGACGCCATCGCGCTGATTCTGCAGCAGCTTTGGCATAACAATTCGGATAACGATGAGTACAACCGCCTTGAGGCCGCGTGCGACCTCGCCTACTGCCTTTCGTCGTCGACGTTTTCACAGGTTGCCGTAATCGACGGTCAGGCGCGTGGTATTTCGCTCGCGCGTGCGGGACAGAGCTCCGGCGCCACTATCAACGAGCATTGGATGGATACCGAACGCGCGCTGCTATCGCAGATGCGTGAGCTGGAGCCCGATGCCTGCGCCGAGTATCTCTCGTTTGTGCGCGCAACCATCCGAACCAACAACCGCCTGCTCGAGAGCAGCCCGTTGCCGCACGACAACGAGGTCACGCTGCTTGCCGTGGATCGCGATGTCCATGGCCTGGGCGTTGGCACGGTTCTGCTCGATGCCGCGGTCTCGCACCTGTCCTCGCTTGGAGCGACGAGGGCGCACCTGTACACCGACTCCAACTGCTCGTGGCAGTTCTACGAACTGCACGGCTTTAAGCGCACGGCCACGCACCGCGCCAACCGCGAAGAGCGCCGTCACG
>USLO01000167.1 GCA_900555515.1 uncultured Collinsella sp. | reverse complement strand
GCTGTTGTCGACATGCAGGTGGGCGAGAAGAAGACCGTGCACATTCCTGCTGCCGATGCCTACGGCGAGCACAATCCCGAGATGGTTATTACCTTCCCGGCCGAACAGGTTCCCAACATCGAGCAGATCGAGAAGGGCATGAAGCTTTTCCTGTCCACGCCGAGCGGTATGCCCGTTCCCGCCGTGGTCATCGACGTAACGCCCGAGGCTGTGACGCTCGACGCCAACCACGAGCTGGCCGGCAAGGACCTCAACTTTGATATCGAGCTCGTCGAGGTCGAGGGTTAGAGTATGCCTGAACGCTTGGTCTCGACGACATGCTTGGGAAATCTCAACGATCCGTCCTATGAACTTCTGCTTCGCCGGAAGCTGGGCGGCGTCTTTGAAGTTGACGATCTGCTGCTCGATTGGGACCAGGCTGATGTATGCGCGTTTGTGGGCGTGACGGAGCTGGGGCGCACGGTCGATGTTCGGCTGGATACTGCCGACGGCGGTCGTCTTGTCGACGGCGACGTGCTCGCCGTCGACCGTTCGGGCGTGGTGCCCGTGGCGGTTGTCGTGCGCCTGCGCAGCGCCGAGGTTTATTTGGTCGAAGTTGACCGCATGGACCCGATTGCGCTCGCGCATGCGTGCTGGGAGATCGGCAACATGCATGCGCCGCTCTTCCGAGGCGACTCGGACGAGCATACCGTGCGCATGTATACGCCGGTGCAGCCTGTTTTGGGCCGCATGCTCCGGGGTGTCGAGGGTGTTCGGCTCTCGGTGGTCACACGCGAGCTCGATGCCAGCCGGCGCTTTGCGTCGAGTGCGGCGGAGGTCGTCGTGAGCATGGCTCCAGACTTTACCATCGTAAAAAAGGTGCGCGGCTAAGCGCGCGTATGCGCAAGATGGGCTTTGAGGGGCGACCAATCAAGGTCCGTCTTGCTGTTGATAGGAGGCTTTGGGGAAGCATATGGGTCTTGAGGGAATCAAACTGATTGCATGCGATTTGGACGGCACGTTGCTGCATCCGGGGGAGCGCGAGCTGCGTTCCGAGGCCTTTGAGCTTATCGATGAGCTGCATCGTCGCGGTATCGTGTTTATGCCGGCGAGTGGCCGTCAATATGCGAGCTTGCGCTACCTGTTTGCCCCGGTGGCCGATGAGCTCACCTATGTATGCGAAAACGGAACCCTGGTGATGAGCGAGGGGCGTGCCGTTGTCAAGCGCTCTATGGAGCGTAGCCTTGCTATGGCTATCGCGAATGCCGTGGTTGCGTATCCCCATACCGACGTGACCCTTTCGTGTGAGGGGCACATCTACGCCATGAGCGGTAACGATGCGTTCGTCGACCATTTGCGCTATGTGGTCCACTGCGATGTGGCGGTGGTCGACCGTCCCGAGGACATCGACGAGGATGTCATTAAGATTGGCTTCCAGACGCCCGAGGTGGATTATCCGGCAGCCCGGGAGTATTTCGAGCGCCTCTTTAGCGATCGTGTCGAAGTGATGACGTCGGGAACCGCATGGACGGACTTGATCGGTTTCGGTTCGGGCAAGGGCTCCGCGCTTGCCGATTACGGTCGTGCCCTGGGTATTTCGCCCGATGAGATGATGGCTTTTGGCGACAATGAGAACGATCGCGACATGCTCAACGTCGTGGGCCATCCCTATCTGATGGAGAGCTGCAACCCCACCATGCGTGGCGTCAACGACCGCGTCCGTTACGTGCGCACGGTCGAAGAAGAGCTGCGTCGTCTGCTCGCCGAGTAAGTTTTCGGGACATACCTAGAAATCTACTTTTTGTTGCAGAGTGCGGAAAGGTGGATTTTAAGGCATGTTCCAAACGTCTACCGGCAATCGGGGCAGAGACCCTCGAAGATGGTGTAGTGCGACGTGACGTGCCAGCCGATTTGCTCGGATGCTTTGGCGTCGAGCTGTGCATCGAAGGGGAGTGGTACGTCGATGACGCGGCTGCACGAGGTGCAGATGATATGCGCATGCGGCTCGACGGTGCGATCGAAGCGGCTGCCGCCCGGCGTCTTGATGGAGAGGATTTCGCCGGCGTCGGCCAAGAGATTGAGATTGCGGTAGACCGTACCGCGGCTGATTTTGTCATCCTGCGCGCGCACGACGTTGTAGATTTCGTCGGCGGTGGGATGGTTATAGCTTTGGCGCACGGCGTCAAGAACCAGCTTTCGCTGCTTGGTATTCCTTCTTTGCACCGCCATGCGCCTCGCCTCTTTTCTATTAACGGTCGTAGGTAAATGATACCGTATTTAGCACACAATACTAATAATGAGGAGTGAAACCGTCTTCATTGGCAAGTGGGGCTCGGGCCTGGGCATCTACGAGGCGAAAACGCGTTCCCATGCGCTCGTAGGAGGCATGAAGTGCCTCGAGATGAGATAGGATATTTGCCGGAGCTCCCTGTATCTCCATCTCGACTGAGCCGTCTTCCATGTTACGCACCCAGCCGGTGAGTGCGCGTGCCTGCGCGAGGTTGGTGTTGGTAAAGCGAAAACCAACGCCTTGGACTTGCCCCGCCCAGCGCAGGAAATAGCGCAGGGGAGTGTCTTGAGTGGCCTCGTCGCTTGCGAGCACGGTAAGCCTGCGGCGCAGCTCGAGCTCGACGTTTGATGGTTTTTGAGGCTCTCGACTGCCGCCGGTGACGCTGGAGAAGAACGTATCGAAGAGGCCCATCGCTATGCCTGCTTGCCTGCGTCGGCCGGGAAGGTTATGCCGGCCTGCTGACGCACGGCATCCATGATGCGTAGTGAGACGAGCGTGACATCGCGGTAGTGGCCAAGCTCGTGGCGTCCCGCCGGGGTCTCCCAAATCTCTTCCTTGACGTTATCGATGCCGCCGATGGCGGTGATGAAGTCCGTGAGCTCGTATTCCATAGTGTTGCTCGATTTGGGCAGGTCGAGCACGCGGCCGTTATCGCCCTGTTCGCGCGGCGCCTCGGTCGCCGAGCCGCGTACGACGTCGCCGCGATAGTCGATGCGGACGTTGCGGGGCGTGGACAGATGGTCGATCTGGATAGTGCCACGCTCGCCTTCGATCTGCGAGGGCAGTAGGTCATTCGTAATTTTGGAGTGCGCGAGCTCGACGGAGATTCGGCCACCGCCGTAGCTGGCGAGGATGGAACCGCAGCCGTCGATGGGGCCGTGCGTGAGCTGTCGCGTGGTGGGGTCGAGCAGAGTAGCCATGCTCGTAAGGCCGGAGGGCATGCCGAAAATCTCGACCATGGGCTCGACGGTGTAGACGCCAATATCCATGAGGGAACCCGATGCCATATTGCAGTCGAAGATATTGGTGGCGCGTCCCGCGAGAATCTCGTTGTAGCGCGAGGAATACTTGCCAAAGCGCAATGAGGCGCGGCGGATGGGGGCGATTTCACCCAAGGCGTCCTCGATGGCGTGGAAGGCGGGATCGTGGAGGGGACGCATGGCCTCGAGGGCCACGACACCAGCTGCCTCGGCAGCGCGGAAGACTTCCAGCGCCTGCGCTTCGGTGGCGCAGAAGGGTTTCTCGACGATGACGTGCTTGCCGCCGGCGATGCAGGCAAGGGCCTGCTCGTAGTGAAGTGCGTTAGGGCTGCCGATATAGACGGCGTCGACGTCGGCGGCGGACGCGAGCTCGTCAAGTGCGGTGAAGTTACGCTCACCACCGCGCTCGGCGGTAAAGGTAGTACCGCGATTGGCGTCGCGTGAAAGCGTGCCCACAAACGCGGCTTGGTCGTTGGCGTTGACGACTTGGATAAAGTCGTCGGTGATCATGGA
>USLO01000166.1 GCA_900555515.1 uncultured Collinsella sp. | reverse complement strand
TTCGATTTTGCGGAGACCATCTTTGACGTGCTCGAGAGCCGTCAGGTCACGCTTTCCAAAAAGGGCGAGGACAAGGGCGTCCGCCTGAGCTTTGAGGGCTTCCCATATCTCATTGTGTGGAGCAAGCCCGAGGGCGATTTTGTGGCAGTTGAACCCTGGGGCGGCCTTTCGACCTGCTCCGATGAGGACGACGTGCTTGAGCACAAGCGCGGCTGCCTCATCGCCAAGCCCAAGGAGACCGTCGTTCGCTCGTTCACGATTGAGATTCTGTAATTCCGTTTTGTCGACTCGTATCGCGAGGCACAAGGAGCCTGCGAGATAAGGAGCTAAAAATGATCCTCACCGTTACGATGAACCCGTCTGTCGATACGCGCTATCAGCTCGATGAACTCGTCATCGACGACGTCAACCGCGTGACACCCGAAAAGACCGCCGGCGGCAAGGGCCTTAACGTTGCCCGCGTCCTGGGCCAGCTGGGCGACGACGTTGTGGCAACCGGCCTGCTTGGTGGTCATATGGGCGCCTATATGGAAGAGCTCATGGACGCCAACGGTATTAACAACGACTTTGTGCCCATCAAGGGCGAGACCCGCATCTGCCTCAATATCCTTCATGCCGGCAACCAGACCGAGCTGCTCGAGAGCGGCCCGACGATTGCCCCCGAGGAGCTCGATGCCTTTACTGCAAAGTTCGCCGAGCTTGCAGGCAAGGCCGACGTCGTCACCATTTCGGGTTCGCTGCCCCGCGGTGTCGAGGCAGACTACTACGCCAAGATCACGGGTATTGCCGAGAACGCCGGCGCCAAGGTGCTGCTCGATACCTCGGGTGCTTCGCTCGAGGCCGCTCTTAAGTCCGAAATTAAGCCCGAGCTGGTCAAGCCTAACCTGACCGAGATTAACGGCCTTCTGGGCACGAGCTTTACCACCGACGATGTGGACGAGCTCCGCACCGCACTCGCCTCTGACGCCCGCTTCTCCGATATCCCTTGGGTCGTCGTGTCCATGGGTGCCGCCGGTTCCGTGGGCTTCCACAATGGCCGTGCGTTCCGCGCAAAGACGCCCGATATCCCTGCCGTTAACGCCACGGGCTCTGGTGACTCCACCATCGCAGGCTTCGCACATGCCATCGCTGCTGGCGCAGACGACGAAACCGTGCTGCGTACCGCCAACACCTGCGGTAAGCTCAACGCTATGGATCCCATGACCGGCCATCTGGTCATGGATCGTTGGGACGAGGTCTACAACGGCGTTGTCGTGACCGAGCTGTAAGAGCTTGGGCGACGGCCCCGGCATTGCTTGTTAGCTCATGTCGACGATAAGTGCAGTAGCATTATGCCGGGGCGCGACGCCGACTTTGTCGTGTTCAGTCCCGACCTTACCCTGGTCGAGACGTATGTGGGCGGCAACAGCTTTGGTAATGCGTTCGCCGAGTAAGCTGCTTGCCGACGCTTACTGGGAGGAGTAACGAGCTGCTCGGTTGAGCTGTTCGTCTGATGGCGTGATTCCCCTAGGGGAATCACGCTACGACCCCGCCAAGCGTGTTTCCCTAAGGGAAATCACGTTTGGTGGGGTTTTCTGTTTTTGAGTAGGAAGCGATCGACGTGGCGATGCGTGGATTGGCGCGCGCCCATAATCGACAACAAAAAAGCCGCCCGAGGGCGGCTATCTTGTGCAATGGAGCCAGCGACCGGGCTCGAACCGGTGACCCCCGCTTTACGAGAGCGGTGCTCTACCAACTGAGCTACGCTGGCGGCCATGTGGTGACGCAACTGAGGCGTCAACGGCTGTCTATGATACGGGACATCGCACATCCGCGCAAGTGTTCTGACGGCTTTTCTCACTTTAAATGCACTAATATTGGAGACGTGATGTCTTGCTCTTACGGGTCTCAAGCAGAATGGGGCAGTGATGATTCAACCCAAGATTCTTCTCACGCGCATCGATGATCGGTTTATTTACGGGCAAGACGTTGAGCTGTGGAATGAGGCGGTTGGTTCCAACCTCGTCCTGATCGTTAACGACGAGATTGCGGCGGATTCGCGCAAGTGGGCGCCTATGAGGGTCGCGGTGCCCGAGGGCGTGTGGACACGGTTTTTCTCGGTGCAAAGGGCCATCGACATCATTCATACCGCAACGCCGCGCCAATTGATTCTGATCATGGTGGCCTCACCCGCCGATGCACTCGCGCTGGTTAAGGGTGGCGTGCCGATCACCAAGATCAGCATTGGCCATATGCAGGCAGGGGAGGGCAAGCACCCCATAACGCCCGCAGTCGCCGTAGACGGCGAAGATGTCGCCACCTTCAAAGAGCTGCAAGAACTCGGCATAGAGCTAGAAATCCGCTATCTCCCCAGTTCCGCCCCCGATCCCATCGACAATCTGTTCAACTGATCCCTTGGGGACGGAGGAAAACGGATCATTTTGCCCTTGCGAGGGACGCGCGCGATGCCGCCTGTCAAAAACTATGCCCATTTACTACGTTTGATCGGTTATCGCCGAGCATGTCGAATTTGAGAAAAACAAAACCGCAGGTAGACGGCTCGCGCATTTAACAAAAACCGGTGCATGGTCGAGCATCCCGGGCTAAACGTAGTAAATGGGCATAGTTTTGATATGTCACTCATACAGTCACAGCGAAAAAGAGCCCAAAAGATGAAAAACGCCCGTCGGCGGTGTGCCGGCGGGCGTTGCTGTGCGATATGTCGCGTTGTGGGCCTAGTGCCTCATAAAGTGGTATTCGATCACATTGCTGTAGGGATGACCGGGGCCCACGATGCCCTGGGGGAACAGCGCATGGTGCGGCGTGTCAGGATACATTTCGGCCTCGAGGGCAAAGCCGGCGCCCCAACCATAGTTGGCATCGTCTTTGGCGTGTTCGTCGCCCAGCCAGTTGCCGGTGTAGAGCTGCACGCCCGGGGCAGTGGTGTAATAGTCCAGCTCACGGCCGGTCCACATCTCCTCGACGTGCATCGCGCGGCGCAGATTACGGCCGTACTGATAGCCATCGATGCACAGGCAGTGGTCGTAGCCACGGGCCTGCTTAATCTGCGGGTCGTCGGCTTCCATGCCGGGCGCGACGGGGCGCAGCTCACGGAAGTCAAACGGCGTGCCCTCGACCGGAGCGATCTCTCCGGTGGGGATATTCTGCTCGTTGATGGGCAGGTAGTGGGCAGCGTTAGCAACAAAGAAGTGCTCACAGTCCATGCCGGCGTTGTGACCGGCAAGGTTAAAGTACGTGTGGTTGGTCATGGACACGTACGTGGCGCGGTCGCTCTCACAGCCATATTCGATACGGAAGCAGCCGGTGCGCGTCACGGTAAACACGGCCGTAAAGGTGCGGTTGCCGGGAAGGCCCAGCTCACCGTCCTCAAGCGAGGTGGTCATGCGCACGGCATTGTGGACCTCGTCGAGCTCAACGTCCCATACGCGCTTGTGCAGACCATGCTCAAGATCGCTGTGCAGGTTGTTGGTGCCCTCGTTGGCGGGCATATGCCAGTCCGTGCCGGCGATGGTGATCGTGGCACCTGCAGTGCGGTTGGCCACAGGTCCGATGGTCGCGCCAAAGCAGGCGGGGTTGTCAAAGTAATCCTCGAGCTTATCGAAGCCCAGCACCACATCGCGCGCGTTGCCGGGGATGTCGGGCACGTCGATGCCCAACACGGTGGCGCCATAGTCCATAATGCGAACGCAGATCTCGGGCCCGTTGAGGGTGTAACAATGAACGGGGGTACCGCACGGCGCGGTGCCGAAAAGCTCGGAAGTGATCATTTGGTTCCTAACATCGAGGTATTTCG
>USLO01000165.1 GCA_900555515.1 uncultured Collinsella sp. | reverse complement strand
CGATCCTAAGCATGATGAATCCTTCCGGGCAAGTTATAACATGCGCATAAGTTTACCCCCGCACACTGTTGATACGGCGATAAAACGTGTTAGCTCAAGCGTATGAAAATGTAGGCAATGTTAGAAATTCGCAAGCCGGTGGGCAACGCGGAATTAAGCATGGAATGAAGAGTGCGGCATGGGCGTGGCGGGGTATGCTGGAGGAGACCATCAACCCAATGAAAGGGGAGAGCATGACGGATCAGGAAGCGCCCGAGCGCGTGCACGTGACGGCCGACGATATCGAGGCTGCCAACGACCTTATCGACTTTATCGAGGCATGCCCCAGCATGTTCCATACGGCGGCGACCATTATGGCCGAGCTCGACGAGGCGGGCTTTACCTACCTGCCCGAGAATGCGGCGTGGGATATCGAGCCGGGCGGGCGTTATTACACGCAGCGCAACACCTCGAGCGTTGTTGCCTTTAAGGTGGGCGAGGACCTGGCCGCGACGTGGGGAGAGGACGGCGTTGCCGGCGACTACCATTTTCAGCTGACGGCGTCGCACAGCGACTCGCCTACGTTTAAGGTTAAGGCCGTCCCCGAGCTCGACGGCGCAGGCGAGACGCTGCGCCTGAACACCGAGGCCTACGGCGGCATGATCGACTACACCTGGTTCGACCGTCCGCTGGCACTCGCGGGCCGCGTGCTGGTACGCGAGGGCGACCGTATCGAGAGTCGTTTGCTCGCTACCGAGCGCGAAGTCGCCATCATCCCGAGCCTTGCCATCCACATGAACCGTGGCGTTAACGAGAGCTTTGCTCCCAACCGAGCCGTTGACCTGTGTCCGCTCATCAGCGCCGGTGACCTTAAGCAGGGCGACTTTGACGCCCTGATCGCCGACGAGCTGGATGTTGAGCCCGAGCAAATTTTGGGCCGCGATCTGTTTCTGGTCAACCGCCAGGATGCGCGCATTTGGGGCTGGGCCGACGAGTTTATCTCGACGCCCAAGCTCGACGACCTGGCCTGCGCCTACACCTCGCTGCAGGCATTTTTGGGTGCCGAGAATGCGCACGACGTTTCGGTCTTTTGCTGCTTTGATAACGAGGAGGTTGGCTCCGAGACCAAGCAGGGCGCCATGTCGACGTTCTTGGCCGATGCGCTGCACCGCATTAACGGCTCGCTGGGCTTTGACGACGAGTCGTACCACCGCGCGCTTGCCGCCTCGATGCTCGTGAGCTGCGACAACGCACATGCCGTGCATCCCAACCATGCCGAGAAGTGCGATGCCCGCAACCAGGTGGTGCTTAACGGCGGCATCGTCGTCAAGGAAGCTGCTAACCAGCACTACTGCACCGATGCCTTTAGCCGCGCGGTGTTCCAGGCCATCTGCGATGACGCCGACGTGCCCACGCAGGCCTTCGCCAACAAGAGCGATATGGCGGGTGGCTCCACGCTCGGCAACCTGTCGAACATGCAGGCGAGCATGCATGCCGTGGACGTGGGCCTGCCGCAGCTGGCCATGCACTCAAGCTACGAGACCGGCGGCGTGCGCGACGTGATGTACGCCATCCGCGCCCTCACGGCCTTCTACGAGCGCGACCTAACCATCAACGGCGCCGAAAGTGTGGAACTCTAAAATCTGCCAAAAAGGGACAGGTTTACTTTGGCAGGTTTTATCTGGGCGAATGCAAAGGGTGAAACCGAATTAGATCGGTGATACGTGGCCGCCGAGGTGCAGTGTGCCTCGGCGGCTTTTTGTGTACAGAGTACGGCCATTGCTTATAAATGCTATACATGCTTTACGTATCTATCATAGAGTTCTATGATATTTTGAAGTATTAAGGAGGGATCATGACCACAACAGCCGCTCAGATTAACGTGCGTCTCGATGCCGATCTTAAAAGGAGTGGGGACGCCGCTCTCTCTAAGGCCGGTATGACGCCGAGTCAAGCGGTGCGAGCGCTCTGGCAGCTTGCAGCGTCGCTGGCCGATCGCCCCGGTGCGCTCGAGGATATCCTGCTGCCCAGTCGTGCCCGGGCGGAACAGCGCGAGCGCGAAAAGGCCGCCAAACGTAAACTCGAGCTCATGGATCAGGGGTCGAAGCTGTTCGCTGCCGCTTGCCGTGAGTCGGGAATCGATATGGTCAGGGCTCAGCCATCGGACGACGAAGAGCTCAAACGGAATGCCTATGCGGATCGCTATGGCGAGGAGATGAGCTGGCTCTATGAGTGAGGCTCCAAAGCGCATCTTGGTTGATACCGACGTGTGGCTCGATTACTTCATTCCCTCACGACGCGGTCGTTCGGTGGCGATTGAGTTTTTGCGCGATGCATGCACGGCGCAGGTGGATTTGCTGTATGCGGCGACATCGTCCAAAGACCTGTTCTATTTGATTTCAGGCGAACATAAGGCATGGTATCGGCGAGAGCACGGTTCGCTTTCCCAGTATGCCGCTACGGCAGCGACTTCGCTTGCATGGGATTGTCTTAGCGTGCTGTCGCAGCTTGCCACGCCAGTGCCCTGTGACCTGAGCGATATATGGATGGCGAGCAGGCAGCGTGAGCTCCATAGCGATTACGAAGACGATTTAATCATTGCGGCAGCGATACGCGCCCAAGCAGATTTACTGGTCACCAACAATGTCAAGCTCTGTTCGCATGCGCCCGTCGCAGCAATGAACGTCGAAAACGCAAGAAACTATCTAACAACGCTCAAATAGAGTTGAGGTACTGCAGGTAGGGTCAACATCGGCGAAACCTTACAGGTTGAGCGAAAGTCAGCGAGAGCCCGCCAGAGCGAGCAAGGTGACGTGAAAGAGGAGGGCATAGGCCTTTTGGCCATGCCCGACGATTGAACGTCAGATTGCCGCTCAGGCGGGCTCGCAGCGTCGAGGGGTTCCGGCGTTTGGAAAACGCCGGAACAAATCAGTGCTCGATCCAGCAGCGAAGCGTCTCGCCGGCCTGCAGGTGACGCAGGTTCTCCGCGGCGATGTCGACGACGTTGTTGAGCGTGGCGGCCAGGTGGAACCAACCGGAGACGTGCGGCGTGATGAGCATGTTGGGCGCATCCCACAGGGGGCTTGTCTCAGGCAGCGGCTCGGGGTCGGTGACGTCGACCGCGGCGCCGGCGAGATGTCCCGACTCCAGAGCGGCAACCAAGTCGTCGGCGACCACAAGGTCGCCACGGCCGCCGTTGGCAAAGAAGGCGCCCGGCTTCATCGCGGCGAAGAACTCGGCGTTCGCCAGGCTGCGGGTCTCGGGCGTGCTGGGCATAAAGGATGTGACGATGTCGGCCTCCGCCAGGCGCTCGGACAGGGCGTCCATGCCGTCCATGTCCTCAAATACAATGGGGTAGACGAGCGGATGACGCTTGATGCCGCGGACGTGCGCGCCCATGCTGCGACAGAGCGTGGCGAAGTGACCGCCGATATCGCCCGCGCCCAGCACGAGCACGTTGGCGTTTTTGAGCGAAGTGACCGGGCCCAAGTCCTCCCAGCGATGTTCGCGCTGCAGGTCCTGGTAGCCGGGCAGGCGCTTCATCATGGAAAGGACCATGGCAAACATGTGCTCGCTCACGGCCTGGCCGTAGGCGCCCACCGAGCAGGAAAGCTTGGCGTCAGCCGGCACGGTGCCGGCGGCCAAGTAATCGTCATAGCCCGCGGTCTGCAGCTGCAGCAGTTGGAGATGCTCGCATGCCGTAAGCATGGCGGGGTCGATGTTGCCCAGGATTACGTCGGCGCTGGCGACCTGCTCACGCGTGACGGCATCGGCGCTCGTGTAGATAAAGTCCTCGCCCGGAGCGCTCGACTCAAGAATTG
>USLO01000164.1 GCA_900555515.1 uncultured Collinsella sp. | reverse complement strand
CAGCGCCCTCGTCAGTATCGATGATACTTGCGAGCGTTGCCTTGCCCACGCGGGCGTCGTAGTCCACCACGCGGCCGCCCTCGAACTTAATCCAAAAATCTTCGACCTTATTGCCGTGATGGATGAGCGGCATGGCCGAGTACACGATACCGTCGGCGCGCATGCGATCGGGCGAAGTGAAGACTTCCTCGGTGGGAATGTTGGGGAAGAAGGGGTGCCCATCGGGCGTCTTGCCCTTGCCGCCGGCCCACTCGTGACCTTTCGTCATGCCAATCGTCAGATCGGTTCCATTTGCCGCGTTGTAATGCAGGTAGTCGAAACGATTGTCGTTCAGGAAACGCAGGTTCTTTTCGAATGCGGCGTCATGGAGTTCCCAGTCGCTCTCTGGGTCCTGGCCATCGGCGCGCGCGGTGTGCAGAATCGCATTCCACAGCTTATAGATTGCAACCTCATCGGCGTCTCCTGGGAACACCTCGTGCGCCCAAGCCACGACCGGAGCGCCGGCGATGCACCACGGATTGATGTTGTAATCCAGTCCACGGCGGAAAACTTTGCACTGCGTATTCCTCGCCTTTGATGCCGCGGCCGGCTTGGTTGGATCGATGCCCTTGAGGGCCGCAGGATCCGCACCCTCGATAAAGACAAAGCAGGCACCATCCTGGGCCAAGGAATCCAGCTGCATGCGCTTCCACTCGGGCGTCTGCTCAAAATAGCTTTTCTCGACATGCTCGTACGTGAGCCTCGTCACGGCATCATCGGCCCAAATGACCGTCACGTGGCCGGCGCCGGCAGCATAGGCCTCCGCGACCACCACGCGCGCAAACGGCGCGCACTCGACCGGAGACTGAACGACGACCTCCTGGCCGGGCTTGACGTTTACGCCCTTGCGGACGACCAGACGCGCGTAGTTTTTAATCTTGGGCTCCAGGGCCTTCATGCCCTCCAGAGCCTCTTCGACCGTCAGGGCAGCTCGAATCATGTGCCACTCCATCTATCTATAGAACAGTAAAAAGGCGCGCCGCAAAAACGACGCGCCTTATATCTTAGCGATAAGTATGTATGCAAACGCTACTTCTTCTTGGAGTCCTTCTTGTCCTCCTCGGCAGCCGCGCGCTCAATAAGAGCGTTGAGCTTGTTCTCGGACATGCCCTCGGCCTGCGCGCGGTACATGTTGCGCAAGGGACGAATACGAGCGAAGTCATAGATAAAGTCGCCCAAAATGATGACGTAGGACAAAACAATGCCGACCATCTGGACAGGGCTGGACACCATGCCAGCGGGAGCGAAGTACAGCGAGGCCCAAATTGCCACGACGAGCACCATGCCAATGGCGAGCACAATCCACCAGATGCGACGGCGCTTGGTGTAGTCCTCGTCCTGCTTGAGGAGGATATTCGACACCGTATAGATGCGGTCCTCCTTGGCGCGCTGCTTAGCCTTACGGGCGCGCTTCTCCTCTTTAGAGAGGCCCTCGAGGTTCTCGCCCTTCTCGAGCTCTTTGCGGCGTGCCTTAGACGAAGCCGGCACGACGCGAACGGAGCTCGCTGCTTGGCGGGCGGGCTTAGCAGATGCGGCAGACTTGCGCGCAACCCCGGTAACTTCGTGGGATTGCGTGCGCTTGTTCGTGGCGCTACGGGTACTCACTTATGCGTTCTCCTTCATGCTTGTGAACTGGGAGCCCGTGATGATCTGGAAGGCCTCGCGATAGCGCTCGGACGTGCCATCGATGACCTCGGCGGGCAGGTGCGGGGTCTCCCCCGTCATATCCCAGTTGGCCTTGAGCCAATTGCGGACGAATTGCTTGTCGTAGCTAGGCTGGATCTTGCCCTCCTCGTAGCTGGCAGCAGGCCAGAAACGGCTGGAGTCGGGCGTGAGGCACTCGTCGATCAGCGTGACCTTGCCATCAATAACACCAAACTCGAACTTGGTGTCGGCAATGATGATGCCACGGGTCGCGGCGTACTCGGCGGCAGCCTTGTAGATCTTGAGGGAAAGGTCACGAATCTGCGTGGCGATGTCCTCGCCCACGATCTCGCAGCAACGCTCGAACGAGATGTTCTCGTCGTGGTCACCGATCTCGGCCTTCGTGGACGGCGTGAACAGCGGCTCAGGAAGCTTGGAAGCCTCGGTCAGGCCCTCAGGCAGCTGGATGCCGCAGACGGTGCCGTTCTCGTCGTAGGTCTTCTTGCCCGAACCGGTCAGATAGCCGCGGACGATGCACTCGATAGGAATCGTCTGGGCCTTCTTAACCAGCATGGCGCGGCCAGCGAGGTAGTCACGATACTCAGCAAACTCCTCGGGGAAATCCGCCGGGTCGATGGAAACGAGATGGTTGGGGACGATGTCGGCAAACTTATCGAACCAGAATGCCGAGATGCGATTGAGTACCTCTCCCTTAAACGGAATCTCGTCGGGAAGAATGAAGTCGAACGCAGAAATGCGGTCGGTGGCGACCATCAGCAGGTTTTCACCGGCATCGTAAATATCACGAACCTTGCCACGGGAATCCGGACGACGCTCCATCGTTGTCACGTGAGTCACTCCTTACCTAAATACGACAGAAATGCGGGTTCTTTCCCGCATGTTTTCGCAAACTCGGAGCGGCAGGGACGCGGCCCCTCCTTCACCGAATAGCGAAAAGCTAGTGCTCCATTGTAGTAGATGCCGCGTCTGCCGTGTGCTCGCGGGGCAGATGAATTGTAAAAGTCGTACCCTTTCCAAGCTCCGACTCCACGGATATGTAGCCATGGTGACGCTCGACGATCTGCTTAGTCACGGCGAGGCCAACGCCCAGGCCGCCAGCTTCGCGGGCGCGGCTGGCATCGGCGCGCCAAAACCGCCCGAAGATGCGCGACAGATCGTCCTTGGCAATACCGATGCCGGTATCAGAAACGGCAATGCTGACGTGCTTGCGGTCACTGAGCACCGACACCACGACCCAACCGCCCTCGGGGGTGTAGCGCATGGCGTTGCTCATGAGGTTGATAACACATTGCGTGATCATGTCGGGATCGGCTTCGACGACATCGTCGTGACCCTGGGTCTCGTCCGCAAAGCGCAGGCGCAGATCGCGGTCGACAAACAGGCGCTCCTGGGCATTGACGATGGAACGCACGAAAGGAACCATGTCCACCGGCTCAAGGTTGAGCGGAGCCGTGCTGTTTTCCATGCGCGACAGGTCGAGCATCTGCTGCACCAGACGAGCCAGGCGACGCGTCTCGGAAGCAACGGTTTCCAAATGCTCATCGTCGGTGGGATACACGCCATCCTGCATGGCCTCGACCGTTGCGAGCATGGCCATAAGCGGCGTGCGAAGCTCGTGTGCAACGTCTGAGGTCAGGCGCTTCTCGTGTTTCATATCCTTCTCGAGCGAAGTGGCCATCTCATCGAAGGTCTCACCCAGCTGATCGATCTCGTCATCACCGCGCAGTCCCGTGCGAGCCGACAGGTCGCCGTCACGGATTTGCTTTGCGGTACTGGTGATGCGATGAATCGGCTTGGTGAGCATGCGCGACACGAGCGATCCGATAACGACCGAAATGCAGATTGCAACAACCGCGGCGAGGGCCATGGCGTTAAAGGTCTTCTCCCTAAACGCAGAGTCCGCCTTGGTGAGCAGAGCGTCGGAGCCGATGGCCCACAGCTTTACCTGTCCGACATGCTCGCCGGAAGACGTTACAATCTCGACGTTAGCAACGCTATCGGAGTCGGTTGGAGCAGACGAGACCGGGCTATGCGATGCCCTCTTGCCGCTCGTGTCGTCGGTCGTAGCCTGGTTTTCGCGTACATCGGCGGTGGCGCTTGCCGAGGGCCAGGAATCGTCATAAACGATCAC
>USLO01000163.1 GCA_900555515.1 uncultured Collinsella sp. | reverse complement strand
TTCATCAACTCCTCGCTGCAGAGCGCCTATACGGTTGCCTCCGAGGGCGTGCAGACCATGGTCAACGTCATCCCCGGCGTGTACAGCTTTGAGTGGGTCGGCTATCAGGGTCATGTGATCCCCATCGTCATCGCCTGTGCCATTCTCGCCTTCCTCGAGAAGCGCCTGCACAAGATCGTTCCCGAGATGTTCGATCTCTTTGTGACTCCGCTTGTCTCGGTGTTCGTGACCGTGCTCGTGACTCTCGTTGCCGTCGGCCCCATCTTTGTCTGGGCCGAGAACGCCATCCTCGGTCTGATTCAGGCCCTTCTGACCCTGCCCTTCGGCATCGGTTCCTTTATCGTCGGCCTGTTCTATGCCCCCACGGTCGTTACCGGTATCCACCAGATGTACACCGCCATCGACCTGGGCCAGCTTGCCCAGTACGGCGTGACCTACTGGCTGCCCATCGCCAGTGCTGCCAACATCGCTCAGGGTGGCGCCGCACTCGCCGTTGCCTTTAAGACCCGCGATGCCAAGATCAAGGGTCTGGCGCTTCCTTCGGCCCTGTCCGCCTTCATGGGCATTACCGAGCCTGCCATCTTTGGTGTGAACCTGCGCTTCTTTAAGCCCTTCATCGCCGGCTGCATCGGCGGCGGTTGCGGTGCCCTGGTCTGCGCGCTCACTTCGCTGGCTGCCTCCGGCACGGGCGTTACCGGTATCTTCGGTATCCTGCTGTGCCTGGCCCAACCCGTGCAGTACGCGATCATGTTTGCGGTCGCCGCGCTGGTTTCCTTTGCCGTCTCGTTTGTCCTGTACAAGGACGAGCCCAAGGCTTCCGAGCAGGCCTAAGAGCTTTTGATTGAGGGGATGCCCGCGGGTCGTATGCTCGCGGGCGTTTCCCGTATCTGGTGCCGATCTCTTGTGCCTTGTAACTTTCGATCCGTTAGGACTTTGATATGTCTAATGCACTTGGTCGCGACCTTGCAAAGCTGGTCGCCGCTGTTGACGCCGCCGCCTCTGAGTGCGGTCATGGCGCGTATGGCCAACGCTTCCATATTATGCCGCCGGCGGGTTGGCTCAACGACCCCAACGGTCTTTGCCAGGCGGGTGGCGTGTTCCATGCCTATTTTCAGTATGCGCCGTTTGATGTCGAGGGCGGCGTTAAGGCCTGGGGCCATGCGACGAGTCGCGATCTTATGACGTGGGACTACGTTGGCGCCCCGCTGCTGCCCGACGAGCCGTTCGATTGCCACGGCGTGTATTCGGGCTCCGCGCTTGCCGAGGACGGTCGCATTCGCGTACTTTATACGGGCAACGTTAAGCTTTCCGATTCGGACGGGACGTACGACTACGTCAATACCGGCCGCCGCGCCGATACTGTTTATGTCGAGAGCGCCGATGGACAGACGTTTAGCCAAAAGCGCGTGGTGCTGGCTTCCGAGGATTATCCCGAGGATTTGACCTGCCATGTGCGCGATCCCAAGGTGTGGCGTGACGCGGACGGGCGTTATCACATGGTGCTGGGCGCGCGTCGTCGCGTGGATGGGCCGCATGTAGATAGTCGATTTTGCGCCATGCACGGCGAGGGTGCCGGGCGCGATGTGGGCGAGATCCTGGTGTATGGCTCGGCCGATATGCTGAGTTGGGAGCTCGAGAGCCGTGTTTCTACGTCCGAGCGCTTTGGCTTTATGTGGGAGTGCCCGGGGTATCTGGAGCTTGAGGCGGATGGTGGTGTGCCGGCGAAGTGGCTGTCCTTCTCGCCCCAGGGGCTCGAGGGCGGCCGTTGGGACCGCGGCAACGTATACGCTGCTGGCTACATGCCTGTAACGGGCGACATTACCGGTGGTGACGGCGCCTATGAGCTGGGACAGTTCCGTCTGTGGGACGCCGGTTTTGACTTCTATGCTCCGCAGGAGTTTACGTCCGAGGATGGTCGCCACATTTTGATCGGCTGGATGGGCATGCCCGATGAGCCGACCTATGGCAACGACCCCACTGTGGTGTGCGGCTGGCAGCACTGCATGACGGTGCCGCGTGAGCTTTCAGCCGGTGCCGACGGCGTGGTGCTGCAGCGGCCGGCGCGCGAGATTGAGCACCATTATGCCTCGGTGCGTGTGGGGGAGGGCTCGTTGGAGGTTGCTGGCGATACCTGTTTTGACGTTGTTGTTGACGGTGTCGACGGCGCGTTTACCGCGACCGTTGATGGCGAGCTGAAGCTGGCGTTTGTGCCCGCCAATGGCGAGCTGCCCGCGCGCTTTGAGATGCGATTTACCGATGAGGGTCGCGCTTCTGCCGGCTGCGGCCGTACCGTGCGCTGGGAGCCCATCGACGAGGTCCGTAACGTGCGCATTGTCGGCGATGTCTCGTCGGTCGAGGTGTTTGTGAATGATGGCGCGCTCGTGTTTTCGACGCGCATCTATCCCGAGGCCTATGGCGTGACCGTTGACGCTCCGGGTGCGAGCGTGAACTATCACGCGCTCAACATCTAGGCGTTTCGTCGCATATCGGCGCTATACTGCAGCCGTTGCCCACGATGCGGGGAACACCCGCATCGTGGGTTTTTGTTTTGAAGGGACGGTGCCGTGTGGACGTGCAACAGCTAGAAGAGGCCTGGGCTGCAAGGGCCGGCGCGCGTGAGGCGTTTCTTGTCGCTGCTCCGCATGTGCCGGCGGCGCTGTCTCAGCTGGGGATTGTGCGTCCCGGTGACCGCCTGGTTGCGTTTGCCGATGACTTTGCCGATGCGTTTGAGTACGGCTTTGATGGCTGTGATGTTGTGCTGGTGGGGGAGCCGTCCGCCGAGGCGTATGCCGCCGCATCCGAGGGCTTTGATGCTTCGTTTGATGCCGAGGGGCCGCACCTGTGGTGGTTCGTCAACTCCATCGGCGGGTTTGGTCTGCGTGTGCCCGACCTGCGCGCGTTAGGCCCCGCAGCGCGTGCGGCTCATGCGCTGCTCGTGGTGGATAACACCGTGGTTGGTGTCTTTGGGTGCGACCCGCTGCGTTTGGGTGCCGTGCTGTCGCTCGAGGCGCTCGATCGCGTGTGCGCCGGCAAAGCTCCGCGCAAGCTCGTTGCCGCTTCGGTGGCGCGCTCGCAACTCAAGCGCCATCGTGTGGATGCCGCTGCCGAGTGCGCGCATGCCCTGCTTGAGGGCTGTGGCTTGGCCAGGCTTGATTTGACTGCTGACGAGGCCGGTGTGCTGAAGCGCGGGCTGGACTCGCTCGATGCCCGCATGCAGGCACACTTCGACCGCGCCCGTGCGCTGGCCGAGTATCTGGCCGCCAACGAGATGGTGTGCAACGTGCGCTATCCTGGGCTGAGCTCGCATCCCGATCATGCGGTTGCAACGGGAATCCTCGAGCACGGCTTTGGTCCGGCAGTTGAATTTGACCTTATCGAGCGTAGCGCGGGAGAGCTGTTCGACGCTTTACCGGGAGAGTTTCGTACATCGCCTGCCGGCGGTGCAACGACGCGCCTTTCGGCTCCACGCGGCAAGCAGGGGAGCACCGTTCGCCTCTTCGCCGGCACCGACGACCCCTTGATCGTGGCCGCCACCCTAGACAACGCCCTTCGATGATTATTCTGGGACGGGGATTAAAAAATCATTAGGTACACAATGATTTTTTAATCCCCGTCCCAGAATAATCATCTATGGTGACCGACCAGCTAAAAAGGCCCCGTCCTAAATTGGCTACTCTTTGATGCTGGCGATGAGGGCGTCGGCTTTGGTGGCAATGACTTCATTGATGTCGGTCTGCAGCTCCTCGTAGACCGCTATGGCTCGCTCTCCGGCGGGCGTGAGCGTGGATCCGCGGGCTCCGTCGCGCTCGATGAGTTTGCAGCCCAGCTGACCTTCGGCCTCGTTCACGATGCGCCAGGCCTTGGAATACGCCAT
>USLO01000162.1 GCA_900555515.1 uncultured Collinsella sp. | reverse complement strand
TAGTTGTGGAGCCATTACGAAGTTATTACGATGCGTGCATACGTGTTGTAGAATACTCAATCGCTGTCGTTTTCTAGAGAAAGATGATTGCTTGTGAAGAAGGAAGACGCAATTGAGCTCGAGGGTACGGTAAAGGAACCGCTGCCCAACGCCATGTTTAAGGTTGAGCTCGAGAACGGTCATTCGGTTCTGTGCAACATTTCTGGCAAGATCCGAATGAATTACATCCGTATTCTCCCCGGTGACAGGGTTGTCGTGGAGCTTTCCCCGTACGACCTGACCCGCGGCCGCATCACCTATCGCTACAAATAGCGGCACGCATACACGCACTCCATTTCCGACTGCAGGCTTAGCTCAACCTACGGTCGGATTGTGTGTGAAGACCAGCCATAGTTTCAAACGCCTGCGGCTGGGCGAGTAGATAGTAGGGAAGTAGTTTGAGCGCTACCGAAAGGAAGAACGATGAAGGTACGTCCTTCGGTCAAGAAGATGTGCGATAAGTGCAAAATCATTAGGCGCCATGGCAAGGTCCTCGTCATTTGCGAGAACCCCCGTCATAAGCAGCGTCAGGGTTAAGAGAGGAGACTACGTTGGCCCGTATTAATGGTGTCGACCTCCCGCGTGAGAAGCGCGTTGAGATCGGTCTGACCTACATTTACGGCATCGGCCGCACCACTGCGACGAAGATTTGCGTCGAGTGCAACGTTAACGTGGATACGCGCGTTAAGGACCTCACCGAGGATGAGGTTAACGCCATCCGCGATTATATCGACAAGAACCAGATCATGGTTGAGGGCGACCTCCGCCGTGAGCGCAACCAGAACGTCAAGCGCCTTATGGACATCGGCTGCAACCGCGGCCTTCGTCACCGCAAGGGCCTCCCGGTCCGCGGCCAGCGCACCCACACTAACGCTCGTACCCGCAAGGGCCCGAAGCGTCAGATCGGTGCTAAGAAGAAGAAATAAGGAGCGCTAGATAGATGGCTACTGCTAAGAAGAACGTTCGCGCTGCCCGTCTGAAGCGCGCGGACCGTAAGAACATTTCCGTGGGCCAGGCTCACATTCGTTCTACGTTCAACAACACGATCGTTTCGATCACCGATCCCCAGGGCAACGTCATTTCCTGGAAGTCGGCTGGCCAGGTGGGCTTCAAGGGCTCCCGTAAGTCCACGCCGTTCGCTGCCCAGATGGCTGCCGAGGCTGCTGCCAAGCAGGCCATGGAGCACGGTATGAAGAAGGTTTCCGTCTTCGTCAAGGGCCCCGGCTCCGGTCGTGAGACCGCCATCCGCTCCCTCCAGGCTGCTGGCCTCGAGGTCTCGAGCATCCAGGACAAGACCCCCATCCCGCACAACGGCTGCCGCCCCAAGAAGCGTCGCCGCGTGTAACTGAAAGGATCGTATCAATATGGCAATCGACAGGACTCCTGTTCTTAAGCGCTGCCGTCAGCTCGGGATCGATCCCGCTGAGCTCGGTTACAGCAGCAAGAAGGAATCTATCCGTCAGCCCAAGCGCCGTCGCAAGGAATCTGAGTACGGCATGCAGCTGCGTGAGAAGCAGAAGGTCAAGTTCATCTATGGCGTTCTGGAGAAGCAGTTCCACGGCTACTTCAACAAGGCCCGTAAGATGAACGGCGTCACCGGTGAGAACCTCATGATCATCCTTGAGTCTCGCCTCGACAACGTCGTCTTCCGTCTTGGCTTCGCCCGCACCCGCAAAGAGGCTCGTCAGTCCGTCCGTCACGGTCACTTCACCGTGAACGGCAAGCGCGTGGACATCCCGTCCTACCGCGTCAAGGCCGGCGACGTCGTCGCTGTCGGCGAGAAGTTCCGTGACCTCCTCCCCATCAAGGAGGCCCTGATTTCCTCCGAGCGCTTTGAGGTCCCTGGCTGGCTCGAGGTCGATATCGAGAAGCTGTCTGGTAACGTGCTCGCTCTGCCGACGCGTGAGCAGATCAGCGGTGATATCAACGAGCAGCTCATCGTCGAGCTCTACTCTAAGTAGTCCATCCGGGCTGCTGAGGCTGGAGGTAATACATGTCAGAATTCATTAGGCCTCAGGTTCAGGTCGAAGAGATCAACGAGACGTCTGCTCGTGTCTCCGTCGAGCCGCTCGAGCGTGGCTACGGCGATACGCTGGGTAACTCCCTTCGTCGCGTTCTTCTGTCCTCGCTCGAGGGTGCCGCCGTCGAGGCTATTCAGATCGATGGTGCGCAGCACGAGTTCATGACCATCCCTAACATGGTCGAGGATGTCACCGACATCGTCCTGAATGTCAAGGGTCTTGTCTTCAGGGCTCTCGGCACGACCGACGAGGCGACCGCCACCATTTCGGTTGACGGCCCCTGCGAGGTCACCGGTGCGGACTTCTTTATTCCGTCCGAGTTTGAGCTGGTCAACCCCGAGCAGCACATCGCTACGCTCACCGAGGGTGGCCATCTCACCATGAGCATGCGCATCGGCTATGGCCGCGGCTATGTTTCTGGCGAGGCCAACAAGCGCGACAACGATCCCATCGGTGTGATTCACGTCGACTCGCTGTACTCGCCGGTTTCCCGTTGCGCCAAGCTCGTTGAGGCTTGCCGTGTCGGTCAGCACACCGACTACGACCGCCTTGTCCTCGAGATCGAGACCAACGGCTCCATCGCCCCGCGCGACGCCGTGGTCCAGGCTGCCAATATCATCAACCAGCATATGGCCGCCTTTATGAACCTTGCCGAGACCCCCGAGGTCGAGGAGGAGGCTTCGATCTTCGCTCCCGAGGTCACCAACGACAACGCCGAGCTGGACAAGCAGATCGAGGATTTGGACCTTTCCGTCCGTTCCTACAACTGCCTTAAGCGCGCCAGCATTCACTCGGTCCGTCAGCTCGTTGAGTTCTCGGAGAACGATCTGCTCAACATCCGTAACTTCGGTGTTAAGTCGATCGAGGAAGTGAAGGACAAGCTTGAGTCCATGGGCCTGAGCCTGAAGGCTTAATGCTTCGCATATTTGAGGAGAAACTAGACCATGCGTCACAACGTTAAGAAGGGCCTGAAGCTCGGCACCGATGCGAGCCACACCAAGGCCATGAAGAAGAGCCTTGCTAAGGCCCTCTTCGAGAACGACCGCATCAAGACCACCGAGACCCGCGCTAAGGCGCTGCGTTCGGTCGTCGATCCGATCATCACCTGGGCCAAGAAGGGCGACCTGCACTCTCGTCGTCTGGCTATCGCCAAGCTCGGCGATAAGCAGCTCGTTGCCGAGATCTTCGACAAGGCTGCCCAGGGTATGTGGCAGGACCGCAACGGCGGTTACACCCGCATCATGAAGCTCGGTAACCGTAAGGGCGACAACGCTCCCATCGTTATCATGGAGCTCGTCACCGAGCCTTGCACGCCTAAGGCCAAGAAGGCTGCTCCGGCCCCCAAGAAGGCCGCTGCTCCCAAGAAGGTCGAGGCTGTCGAGGAGGCTCCTGCTGAGGAGACCGCTGAGTAGACATTCCGTCTGCATAGGCTATATTCGAGGGGTACGTTCGCGTACCCCTCTTTTTTTGTCGCAATACCGTTGCTAGTTTGTTGGGAGCGCCCATGATTGCGCCGTCTGATTACAATTCGACCCCCGAGCTCGACGCCACCCTTGTATTTCGCGTGGCCTACGATGGCTCGTCCTATAGCGGCTTTGCCGAGCAGCCTGGACAGACGACGGTTGCGGGCGAGCTGCGCCGCGCTATTGAGACGCTCCTGCGCCGTCCAATCGACCTGACGTGTGCGGGGCGTACCGATGCCGGCGTGCATGCCGTGGCACAGTTCATCAGCGTGCCCGTAACGGACGCTGAGTTGGCTTTGACGCGCCGTAGGTGGCTGAGGGCTATGGATGCCCTCCTGCCCAAAGATATCGCCATAAACGAGGTCTACAAGGCCCGTAAAGGCTTTTCTGC
>USLO01000161.1 GCA_900555515.1 uncultured Collinsella sp. | reverse complement strand
CCCGTGAGCGTGAGCGCCAGCTCCACGTTTTCCAAAATGGTCTGATGCGGAATGAGGTTATAGCTTTGGAACACAAAGCCGATGCGGTTGTTGCGATAAGCATCCCAATCGCGATCGTGAAAGTCTTTGGTCGAAATGCCGTCGATCAGCAGGTCGCCGGAATCAAAATGATCAAGCCCGCCGATAACGTTGAGCATCGTGGTTTTGCCCGAGCCCGAGGGACCCAGAATGGCCACGAACTCGTTATCGCGAAAAGACAGGCTTACGTTGTCGAGCGCCACCTGCGTAAACGACTGCGTAACGTACCTTTTGCAAATACCCTTGAGCTCCAGCATGGACGGTAACCTCTCCCACGCGGGCGCACTTGCCCGCTCTCCCCCGCCGTTCGTATTCGACGCGTTTGTCCTACTCTATCCCCATTTTTTGCCGGCGCCAGTGAGGAATGTAACGAACCGCGCCAAAAAACGAACGGGGCAGTGCCCAAAAAAAGAGGTCCCGAGCGGGACCTCTATATGGTGGAGCTTATCTTGAAAGGTAGCGGACTACTTCGCACAGCGGCGCACGATCCTCGCTATGCTTTACGCGTTTTTTACTGCTCGCTATTTGCAATCGCCTGGTCGATAAGTTTGTCGAGTGCTGCGCGCTGCTCGGCGGAGCTGATGGCTCCCACGATTGGATCCCCTACGATGTTGCCATTCTGATCGATGACATACGTTGTCGGGAACGAGAACAAATTTGACGTAAACTTACCGGCCTCGCTATCCGACTTGAACCAGATGTTCTTATATGTCACGCCCTTCTTGCTCAGCACGTCCTTGGCATCTGCAATCTCGCCCTTGTTGCCATCGAGCGTAAAGGAATTGACGCCCACGACCTGGCCGCCCTTCTTGGCAAGCTCCTTATTCAGGTCCTCAAGGTCGCCCAACTCGCCCACGCACGGCTTGCAAGTGGTGAACCAGAAGTTCATGACGGTGACCTTGTTCTTAGAGAACAGCTCGTCGCTGTTCACGTCGTTGCCATCCAGGTCCTTGCCCGTAAAGCTGGGGAACTTCGTCGCCTCGCTCGAAGCATTGGCACCAGCCGTCATGCCAGCGGTCGAAGCATCGACGCTCTCGCCTGCACTCGGCGTGCTTCCACAGCCGGGGAACTCCTTCTCCAGGCTCTCGAGCTTGTCCTCGATCTCCTTGATCTGCTGTGCACCGGCCTTGAGTGTCTTAAGCTCATCCGCCGTGAACTCATCCTTGGCGCCGTCGATGGTCTTGAGCAGAAAATCGCCGTAATTGCTGCCGTCCTCAATCATTGCCGAGTCTTTATTTGCCGCATTGAATACCTTTTCCCACAGCGCGTTATCACTCGAAAAAATATCGTTCTCCTTCTGCATGAGCTTCGCATACAACTCGGCGGCCTCGTCGGCATTGGTCGGCTTCTGCGCAGTGAGTTCTGCAATCTTAGGATCGGAGCCCGCAGATTCGCTCACATTGCCACCGGGTGACGAACACGCCACAAGACACAAGGCCAGCACCGGCACCATAAACAGGGCCGCAATCTTAGAAAGCTTCATGGTCATTCCTCCGTTTTGTCGAAGCTTGTTTACTTTTTATCGGCGGTCAAGGGGAGCTTTTCCGCCGACACATCCAGGCCGTAGCGATAGCTGATGGCATCGACGGGACAGGCCCCGATGCACTTTCCGCACCGGATGCATTCGGCATGATTGGGCGCGCGGACCACATCAACGTCCATCTGACAAACCTTTGAGCACTTGCCGCACGAGACACATTTGCATGCATCGACCCGGATCCCCAGTAGGGACACCTTATTCATGAGCGCGTAGAATGCGCCGAGTGGACAAATCCATTTGCAGAAGGGGCGGTAGAACAAAACGCTCAGCACTACCACGGCAATGAGAACGGCAAGTTTCCAAGTAAAGAGATGTCCCAACGCAGATCGAATGCCGGTATTGGCAATGGCCAGCGGAATGGCGCCCTCGAGCACGCCCTGCGGACAGATGTACTTACAAAAGAACGGGTCGCCCATGCCCACGTCGTTAACCACCAAGACGGGCAGCAGCACCACAGCAAACAGCAGCACGACGTACTTGATGTACGTGAGCGGCTTAAGCTTTTTCGTGGAGAACTTTTTGCCGGGAATCTTGTGAAGTAGCTCCTGAAGCCAGCCAAACGGGCACAGAAAGCCGCATACAAAGCGTCCCAACAGCACGCCGAGCAAAATGAGCGTACCGGTAACATAGTAAGAAAAGTTGAACTTGGATGAACCTACCACCGACTGGAACGACCCGATGGGGCACGCACCCGATGCCGCGGGGCACGAATAGCAATTAAGTCCAGGTACGCAGACTGTTTTTCCCGCGCCCTGATAGATGCCGCCTTTGGCAAAGTTTGGCAGGTGAATGTTGGTAATAAGTGTTGCCGCCGCCTGAATGAATCCGCGAAATCGGGCCAAAACATGCGACGCAGTGTTTTCTCTTTTATCCAATTCCGATACACTCCAAGCACAGCCTAATCGCTTTGGCCAGCACGGCATCCGCCTCGCCACGCATAACACCAAAGCACACCATGGTAATTCCGACGATCAACAAAGCGACCTGTACCACGGGTTTTACCGCTTTGAACAACACGACCACTCCTTTCGTTACGCGACCATTGGACCATATCGACTATAAAATCCGTGTTAAGCGCGATTTGAAATGTGCAAGGAGACTGTTATGCGTATTTTGATCGTCGAAGACGAGCGAGCACTGTGCGATGCAATCGCACGCAGCTTGCGAAACTTGGCGTACAGCGTCGACTACTGTCACGACGGACAGGAGGCGCTCGACCTACTGGACATTGAGTCCTTCGACCTCGTAGTACTCGACCTCAACCTTCCCCGTATCGACGGCATGACCGTGCTCAGGGAACTTAGGAAAACCGACTGCGAGACCAAGGTGCTGATTCTGTCCGCGCGTGGCGAAGTATCCGATAAAGTCGCCGGACTCGATGCCGGCGCCAACGATTACCTCACCAAGCCGTTTCATCTGGACGAGCTTGCGGCAAGGATCCGCAGCCTTACCCTCAGGCGCTTCGCACAAAGCGACATAGTATTAACCTGTGGAAAGCTCCGCTTTGACACCAAGGCGCGCATCGCTTCCGTGGACAGCGAGGCTTTATCTCTTACGCGCAAGGAAACGGGAATCTTGGAATACCTGATGCTTAATCAGGGGCGTCCGGTAAGCCAAGAGGAGCTTATAGAGCACGTTTGGGATAGCACCGTGAACAGCTTTAGCAACGCAACCCGCGTTCACATCTCGTCGCTCCGCAAAAAGCTACGCAGCGCTTTGGGATACGACCCGATTCGCAATCGGATTGGAGAGGGCTACGTTATGGAGGATAGCGAATGAAAAGGCTTTCGTTGCAATGGCGTATAACGATTATGACGGCACTGCTCACGTGCGCTGCGTGCGTGCTGACGAACTGCCTGGTCGGCTATACGGGCATGCGCTACATGGATGCTATCGGCAGCGACGTCTCGGCCCTTAGCGCAGCCGGCGAAGATTCGCCCCAGGCGTTCGACCCAACGAAAGCGGCCCTCGATGACAAGGTCACGATCGTCGTAAATGACGCACAGGAGTCTTTTGGCACGACAGCCTGGTACATCACGGCTGGAGTCACACTCCTTGGCGGCGCGCTGGCATACTTTGTGAGCGGCCGTGCACTCAAACCGCTACGGGCTTTTGCAGCTCAGGTTGAGCGTGTGCAACCTGACAACCTAAGCGAAATCAGACTCAATGAAGATGTGCCCACCGAGCTACAACGATGCAGCGCCTCTTTCAACGACATGATTGCCCGTCTTGGCGAAGGATTCTCTGCACAGCGTCAGTTTACCGGCAACGCCGCACACGAGCTGCGCACCCCGCTCGCCCTTATGCAAGCACAGATTGAACTATTCATCTCCGAGCACTCCGGTTTGCAACCCGAAAC
>USLO01000160.1 GCA_900555515.1 uncultured Collinsella sp. | reverse complement strand
ATGGCCCTCGGGGAGGACGCCTCCGCCCTCATGGACGCGTTCGGGATAGAGGAGCTGGCGCCCGGCGAGCTCGACCTCACGCCCGGCTGCATCGACAGGGCCAGGGCCGCGAGGGGCGAGGGGCCGCTGGCGGGATAGGCGGCGGGCCGGGACATGGGCCGGAGGGCCCGTTGCGCTGAGTCCGGAACGGCTGCGCGGCGGGCTGGCGGAGCATGCGGCGGCGGCATGGTGGCACCGGCCTCCACAGCCTCTCCACCTGCGGAAACGAGGCGACGGCCAGGTGCCGGGAGCTATTCCCGCGTTGCGCTAGCTGCGGAAACGCGGGACCCGTTCAGGCTGTTGCGTTGAGATTGAAAATCAACCACCACAAAGGAGTAGGCTTCTATTCCGATTTTCAAATATCTCAATCTGTAACATCTGGGCAGGCAAATCGGCTCTATGTGTTACAGATCGAGACAGACGGCAGACGTCGGGACGAACATCTCATTCTGTAACAGTAAGACGACTTTTAACGGTCTAGATGTTACAGATCGAGACAAACCGCTGGGACGGGGCAAAACCACCACAAAGGTGCCTGTCCCCTTTGTGGTGGTTAGGTGCTAGGGGAGGAGCTTCATGGCGGCGTCGTGGGCGGCGTGCTCGTAGGTGTCGTCGAGGGGTTTGAGCGGCAGCAGGGCTGTGGCCTGTGCATCGCCGCGACGCTCGAGGGCGTGGGTAATGAGCCAGTCGGCGAGTTCAGGGTTCTTGGGTAGCGCTGGTCCGTGCAGGTACGTGCCGATGACGCCCTTGTAGATGATGCCCTCAAAGCCGTCGTCGCCGTTGTTGCCGGTACCCGTGACGACGGACGTTCCGAGTGGCGTGGCCTCTGCATCAAGCAGGGTTCGGCCGCCGTGGTTCTCGAATCCCACAAAGGGCTCGGGTGCCAGGACGGTCTTGACGGCGACGTTGCCGATCAGGCGGTTAGAACCGCGCACGGTTTCGGCGGAAATGACACCCAGACCTTCGATGCGATTCTCGCCCATATAGTACGAACGGCCGAGCAGCTGATAGCTGCCGCAGATGGCGAGCAGCGAACCGCCGTCCTCAACATAGGCCGCAACCTTGTCTTTTTGAGCGAGCAGCTCGTGCGCCACGGCCAGCTGGTCGCGATCGGAGCCGCCGCCCATCATGACGATATCGGCGTCGGTGAGATCGAGCGACTCGCCCATACGGACCTCGTCCACGCGCACGGGAATGCCACGCCAGGCGCAGCGGCGCTCGAGGGCGATGACGTTGCCGCCGTCGCCATAGAGGTTGAGGGCATCGGGGTACAGATAGACGATGCGCAGGGGGCGAGAAAGCTCGACCGGCGCGACGCCGACGGGGACAGCGCTCCCATCGGCGCGTGTTACGGCGCAGGAGGCAACCGAGCTCGCATCGGTATCCTTAAGCCCGTCGAGCTCCTTGACCAGCGGCGGAAAGGCCGTGTAGTTGGCGACGGCATAGAAAGTGTCGCCGGCGGCTTCATCTCCAACGGCGCCGATCGCCTGCTCGATATTCGAGATGATGACGGCGTCAATGCCGGCGTACTTGAGGCGTACCTGCATATCATGTGCACGCGTGCCGCCGGCAAAGGCGACAAGCCCCGTTGTATCGGCGATGCGCTCAAAGTCGACGTCGTAAATCCACGAGACATCGTGGCCATCGGCATCGTTGTCGTTCAGGAAAAAGGCGCAGAGCCTGCCACCTGCCGTCTTGATGGACTGGATCTGGCGATCGAAGCCTACGGGATTCTTGGCCAGGTTGGCCTCGACGGTTCGGCCGGCGATATTCCAACGGCCCATGCGACCACCTGCTGGCACGTAGACGTCGAGCGTGGGCTGCAGGTGAGCTGCGTCCACGCCCAGCTCGCGCGCCGCAAAGAAGGCGGCGGCAACGTTGTAGACCATATATAGGCCGTTGTAGCGCGTGGCGATGTGTACGGCAGCCGCGTCGGGCGCAGATCCAAAGACCAGGTCAAAGCCGTAGCCGTCGCAGCCGAGCTCCACGCCCGTCACGCGACGGACAAGCCCAGGGCGGGCCCAGCCGCACGAGGGGCAATGGTATGCGCCAAGCTGTCCGTACTGCACATAGTCGTACTCCAACGGTGCGTTGCACTGTGAGCAAAAACGCGAGTCGCTAATGCGGTCGGACTCGGTGTTGGTGGCGCCGTCGATGCCAAAGGCGATGCTTGCATTGGGAACGCGCGCGGCGATTGCGGCACACAGCGGGTCGTCTGCGTTGTAGATGAGCGTTGTTGCCGGAGAGAGCTCCAACGCACGGGCGATGACATCCTGGGTATGGTCGATCTCGCCGTAGCGGTCTAGTTGGTCGCGGAACAGGTTGAGCAGCACAAAGTGGGTCGGCTTGAGCTTGGGCAGAACGCGTACGGTGTAGAGCTCGTCGCACTCAAAGACGCCTACGCGCTTGCCGCTGTCGACACGCTTAAGATCGCTGCGGGCCTCGAGCAGAGCACCCACCACACCGGGCTCCATATTGTTGCCGGCACGGTTGCACACCACGGTAGCACCGCTGGCAGCAACGGCGTCGGCGATGAGGTTGGAGGTGGTGGTCTTGCCATTAGTGCCGGTGATCACCACGCTGCGGTCGACCAGACTCGCGAGGTCGCTTAGCAGCTCGGGGTCGATCTTCATGGCGATGCGGCCGGGAAGCACGCCGCCCTGGCGCTTGAGGACGGAGCGCAGCCCCCAGCGAGCGATATCGCTCGAGGTGCAGGCGAGAGATGAGCGGAGATTCATGAAGCCGTTCCTAACATAGATGACATGGTCGGGGCGATCGCGTCGCTAAAAGCCGTAGCGGCGCGCAAATTCCTGGGCAAGTTGCGACACGTCTTCGCAGGCGTTGGCCCAGGGGGCAAAGTCGGGGGTATCCGAGATGATGCCGTCGGCTTCCCAAACGGCCTGGTGCGAAAGATCCCAGGGGTCGTGCGGCTCGGGCCGGCAGGGAAGGTACGGCGTCTGGTACACCGGATTCAGCAAAAAGAACGCGCCGCCCTCGCAACGGTTGGCAAACTCGCGCAGTGCACGTGTCGCCGGACGCATCTTGTTTGTTTTGAACAGCAGGATCGTGCGGGCGAGCAGGTACCAGGGGGAGTTCTCGAGTGCATCGGCTCCCACCTGCTCCTCGAGCTGATGTGCCAGGGCAAAAAAACCGTCCTGGTCTTCCAGGCGGGCGAGGGCAAGCAACACGGTGCCGGCGGCCCGGGTGGGATAGCCCTCCGCCTTAAGGACGCGGCGGGCGTAGTTGGCAGCAGCACGGTAACGAGCGCTCGCCATGCACAGCTGCGAGATGGCCTCGAGCGTGTGAAGCCAGCCAATAAGCGCCGGCTCGCTCACGGTAAGGTCTGCTGCGGTGACACCGTCGGCCAAAACATTATTGGCCCAGTAGTGCGGAGCCTCCATATCAAACCCGGGCACGCTCTGTTGCAGGTAGTCGGCGGTGCTCGCCTCGAGCTTCATCAGGTCGCCCAGGCAGGCATCGACGGGCGTGTCCGCCAAGATGATGGCGAGCAGCTGGGCGTCGACGGCCAGTGCATCGACGCGGACAATCTTGAGCAGCTCGTCGCGCATGTCGTCGAACAGGCGGTTGCGCGTCTGCTCAAACTCCTCGTCGCTGCCCATGTCTTCGATGCGACGAAGCTCGTCAAGCAAATGACGATGAACGCCGGCATAGGACAGCAGCGCTTGGGCATGTTCGGTTTGCGCATACTTGTGAGGGTTTGCGCTGATGTCGTTATGGACAAGCTCGCGTGCTGCATCGGTGAGTTCGGGGTGCGATGCCAGATAGGTGCGCTCCAGATAGGCGGGGATGTAGACGCTCGGATCCATTAGAGGTCTCCTCCCTTAAACGGCAATCCCTGTTCGGCCGCGCGCAGGATTCGTTCGTCGATCTGGGAGCGCACGATGTCGTTGGTGGCGACCCAGGCGGCAAAGCTGGCGTTGTCGGGCGCGCCTAGGCCCTCCTGCAGCACCGG
>USLO01000159.1 GCA_900555515.1 uncultured Collinsella sp. | reverse complement strand
CGATATCCGGATGTTGAGAAGCCATGACAACCCTTTCTTGTGCTTATCGCCCACACACCGCCGTATGGACGCGAACTTCACATTCTAGCAGCGCACGGGATATATTTTCCAGCCCATACGCCATCAGCGCGGGAATACCGTCAACGTCGCACAGAATAGCTGGCGTGGGACGCTATTCCGCATCGACCACACGAAGCATATACGCCACACGCGTTGCGGCCGTGCATTTAAAACGCTCGTCCGTGCGAACGCCTGCGACCCATACCACGGCACCTCCCGGAGCCGTTCTCACCACGGGAACGCCTGTGCGCTCAGAAACAGGAATACGAGCCTCGTTGAGCAGGTCGGATACCTTCTTACTTCGCCCACTCATGCCCAACGGACACATCACATCCCCCGGCGCAGGACCGTCTACCCATAGACGCGCCAAACGCGCCTCGGCGGGAATCTCCCCGCGCGAGCCGGCGAGCATCCGTTCGCTATCGCGATCGGCAAAGCCCAGCGTCGCGGCATCCACCATAGCGGCCACCCCTCCGGCACCCGCGAGCTCGCGGGCACGGCGCACAATATCACACCCCGGCTCCACAGACATCGGCTCTGCCACCAGGATGCGGCCCGCCCCCAGCGGCAATCGACCGGGAATGGTGACCCAATCGGCAACTAACCCCTCGCGCGCCGCCGGGGCCTTGAATGACAGCATGCCAAACTCCACGCGCGCATCGATTCCCGCCGGCAGCGTGACCGAACCCGAGCCTTCGGCGACACAGGCGAGCACGCGCTCCACATGCCGCATCTCCGGGCGAGCGTCTGGGTCGATACGCTTAATTGCCAGTCGCACCATGCGCCGAGCAATCACCACCTCGGCCGCGGCCAGTCGGCGAGCGTCAAGGACCAGTGCACCCGCTGCCTCCTTACGCAGGCAGCTTCGAAACGCCTGTGCGGAAAGCTGGGAAAGAAAGGCGTCTTCGTCGCCCAGAATTTCACAAGCGCCGCCAATCGTCTTACAGACGTTCGCGTTGCGCTGCGCCACCACCGGTATCACTCGATGGCGCACGTAGTTGCGCAAGTACGACACGTCCTCGTTGCTCTCGTCCTCTCGCCACGGCTGACCATGCACCTGCAGATAGCCCACGAGCTCATCATGAGTCAGGTCGAGCAAGGGACGCACCACGATATTCCTCCGGCGAGGAATGCTCGATAGACCAGCGGGCCCCGAACCCTTAATCGCGTTCATCAAAAACGTTTCCGCGCGATCCGAAGACGTGTGCGCGGTGCAGATACGAGCCGCCGTTCGCGGTGCCCCCGTCTGGGCGCAGAGCTCGCGAACATACCTCCGCGCCGCGGCATAGCGCACTTCGCGGGCCGCGGCCTCAATATTGCCCGACTCCCCATCAAAATAAGCGTGCTCCACGCACAGCGGTAAACCATATTTCGCGCAGAGCTCACGCACAAAGGCCTCGTCGCCATCGGACGCCTTGCCGCGCATATGATGGTTTACATGCAGCACATGCAGGCGCTCGCGAGCAATGGGGGCAACACCGCGTCCGTCTTGGATATCCAGCTTTGATGTGCACGCCATAAGAAGCAGTGCCGTCGAGTCCGCGCCGCCTGATACCATGAGCACGACAGGAGCAGCCTGCTGTCTCGTCCGGGTCTCATCGACTGCCCCAGGCACGGCATGGTGTCCGTAATGCTGTGATACCGTTGGCATTCGCTTCCTCCTTTATTCGTCCGCACCCATTGTATCCTTTGGAATCTTATGTCTCGTCTGCACCTTCATATCCTTGGCAGCGGCTCAAAAGGCAACTGCGCGCTCATCGAAGGCCCCCGGGGGCTCATCATGATTGACGACGGTCTTTCTCGCCGCGAGACATTAAAGCGCATGGCAGAACTGGGACTCTCGGCAGACAACGTCTCGGCTCTTCTCATTACTCATGAGCATAGCGATCACATCAAGGGTCTCGATGTCTGGTGCAAGCACTGGCACGGTCCCCTCTTTGCCAGTAGGGGCACACTTTCGAGCAAAGAAAATCTTTCGCATCTGCCTGTCGAGGAATTCGACCCCGGTGACACCCTATCCATTGCCGGCATCCACGCGCAAACCTACTCAACATCACACGATGTCATCAATCCAGTCGGCTATCGATTCGACGCCCCCGATGATTCCATTGGCTTTGCCACCGACACCGGAGAGCTATCGAGCCAAGCCATGAACACCCTCAAAGATTGTCGAGTCCTCGCGCTCGAAAGCAACCACGATGTGACCATGCTGCGCGAGGGAGAATATCCCCGCTTTCTTCAGGAGCGCATCCTGTCTGCAAGGGGACACCTCTCCAACGGCCAAGCCGCCGAAGCCGCGCGCGAACTTGTTACCGATCGCACCGAACAGCTCATTGCCATGCATATCAGCCAAGACAACAATCGTCCGAGCCTTACCGTCAAAAGCTATGCCAAAGCTCTAGCCGCAACCCTGGATGACGAGCTCGGCAGCTCCGCCACCCTTCTCCAAGGATCGCGAAAACTCTCGATACGCCCCGCAAGCCAGTATCGGCCAGCAACCATTCAATAGACTGTCCTAAACAGCAAAAGGGGCCGGGAATCGCTTCCCAGCCCCTTTTGTATCTTTTAATAGCACAGAACACCAACGAAGTTAGTCGATGGAGATCTTCGTAACGTTCTTCTTCTCGACGATCTTGGGAACCGTAACGGTCAGGATGCCGTCAGCGTACTTAGCCGAGAGGCCCTCGCTCGAAGCGTCCTTAAGATACACGCCACGCGTCGCGCTGTACGAGCTGAACTCCTTCTGCAGGAAGTTCTTGCCCTCGTTCTCCTCGTCTTCCTCGACATTCACGCTAATGGACAGACGGCCCTCGTTAAGCTCGACATCGATATCGTCCTTGGCGACGCCGGTCAGATAAGCCTTGACCTCATAGCCATCGCCCTTATCCTCAACGTCAACGGGGAACGCCTTAGAGGCAATCGAGCTGTTCGCTAGGTCGCTCATATCATCAAACAGATCGAACAGCGAGCTTGCAGAGGGACGAACGCCAAAAACCGAACGATAAGGAACCATGCTTGCCATGTTTACCACTCCTTTATAGGACTGCCGAGTCATCTTCCAGGTGACTGGGACTTCTTTTGACGCTCTTATATATGCCCACCCAGTGCTCATATATACATCGACTATAAAGTTTTTTGAGTCCAGTACTATAAGCATATCTAAGTGCGTATGACTCAGGTTTTAGGAAGGTTAAGGTTCTTTGAACCAGAGCTTAAATACCGAGTATGTCCCCAGCTACAAATAACAAGGGGCTTACAATGAGCGCGTACACGTTGTTGGTAACGAGCTAAAGGGCATCATGGACGACCAAAACCAGAACAATATGTTTATGCCGACGCAGGGGGAAGATACTTCCACGCAGCCGCCACGGTTCCATCGCCCCCACATCTCGCAAGAGCCCATTAATGATCCGGAGCCCGAGTATGTGACGAGAAATCGATATCAAACGCTCGAAGATGCCCAAACGAGACGTAAACATATGGGCGTCGCCTCGGGAGACCCCGTATATCTGAAAGACGCACCATTATCTAAAAACAGCGCAGCTAGTGAGGAGCCACTGAAAGCATCCGCCGCTCATCAACAAAGAGGTCCGCGACCCAAGCAAACCTTGACGCATTCGGCTCGCTATCTCGAAACACCAAAACAGGGAAAATCAATCTTCGTTTCGACAAGTAAACGACGCAAGCAGCATCGACTGACAATCCTGCTTTTGATCATTGCGGTCATAGCAGTTGCCCTTGTTATTCGATTTATCTTCTTTAAATAAAGGCTCAATACCAAAAACGATAAGATCGTCTGGTGTAATAGAGTCATTTACGCCCCATAAACGCAAAAAAGGGGGAGGCCGCGAGGCCTCCCCCTTCTCCATCTCGGATGACGGCTCGGTGCCGTCCACCGGTCAGCGGCGCCCTGGCCTCCCACGGGCTGACCCCGCAGTACTCTCGGCGCGATGG